>JACPSL010000035.1 GCA_016193285.1 Candidatus Melainabacteria bacterium | reverse complement strand
TTTCTAAAGTTTGAAATTAACAGGCTTAAAAGAGGGATTTCCTTTAACGAGCAGAAACTTCTACCAGTACGTAATGAGATTAGGCTGTCAACCTGGCGTCCTGCCTTCACTTGGGTTTAATTTAAACCGTAAGTCCTAGGATATTAATTTTTTTTAAGGTTGGGGACGTTCCATGGAACACCCCTACTTTGGTACAAACCTATACTCTTTTTGTAATTTCTTTCCTTTAAGCCACTTAAAGCTGCGTCTTGCATGACTAGTAATTCTTTTTTGTTTTTTAATGTCACCTTTTACTTCAAATTTAAAATATTCCGGTGGTGAAAGAGATAAAAATGGAATAAAAAATCTTTTTTTACCTAAGGCCTCTGGAATAATTGATAGAGCACCTTTTGATTTTACTTGTGCAGGTTCTTCCTTTCGCCGGTTCGCCGGTTCGCCGGTTCGTTCTTCAGATTCTGGCAAGTGTCCATAAAATGAAAGATTTATAAATGACTTGTTTAAATCAATAAAACCATATGAGTTTATAAGCAAGTCTTTTGCCCTGTAAATTAATTCTTTAGCTTTTATAATTCCGCTACTTATATCTAAGTCTCCTTTAATTTTATTAAAGCTTCCATCTTGATATTTAAAAAATAGTGAAAATATATTTGTTAAATTAAACCCAAATAATCCTTGTTTAAATAAGTTAGCAAGTTGTATTCCTTTTTGTAAAAGTGCTACCTGTCCAAGCTTTCCATCACTAATTGAAAGTGATACATTCCCTGTTGTATTAGTTATTAATTCCTGCTTGGTTTTTCCTTTACTGTCTATCATAAGAGAAAAATTTGTTGTGCCTGAGATTTTTGTAGAGTCAAGAAAAATAAATGATCCTAAACTTGCAAGCTCAAGATTTGAACCATTGGCATTAAATTTTATAGCTCCGTCTCTTGGATCATATAATCCTGTTGCAAAAATACTTCCTGGATCTTCATCAAGGGATAATTCCTTTAATTCAACTTGTGGGTTTAAATAATCTAGTGCTAGTGATAATGATTTTGCATCTAAGGAGACATATTTTATATTATTAATTATTGTAGTTACTGTTCCTTTATCATTGTCAAGCAGGATGCTAACTGAACCGTCAGTTGATGTTAGTTTTTTACCTAAGAGTTCAGGTATTCTAATGTCTGTAACAGTTGCATTTGTTTTAACATGGTACATGCTTGGAGTGCCAGAAATTAAACCTTCAAGTTCTATCATTCCCCAGATTTTATATCCCATAAGTGGTGTAATTGGTTCTATGATCATAAAAACTCCACATGGTTCATCACTTGCAAAATGAAGCATGAGTTCAGGATTTGAAGATGAGATATTTTTTATGCTTCCATCTGTAGTAAGTGAAAGCTTCTGGGATTTTAAGTTGATCCCATCAAGATATAAGTTCATGTCTTTTGTATCAAATCGAGCATTCCCTGAAATTGTGTAACTTTTATCAATTGGTTTATTAATGTAAGGCTCCAAAGTTAGTCCTAGCATCTCATCTAATATTGAATAAAAATAAACCTTTGCAAGTGATGAATTAAGATCAAAGTTCACAAAAGTTGGAATTAAACCATCTACTTTAATGGTATTTAATGCAGCTGCATTAATTGCTTTTAATCCATCTAAAAGATCAAGATCTAAATTTAATTGCCCTTGGATGTTAAAAGATGGATCTAAATAGTTATAAACAGTTAAATTAGAATTAAAATTATTGCTAGTATTTATAGTTCCCATAAGATCAAATAAGCTTAAATTCTTTTCTCCAACAACAAGTCTGCCAGCCAGATTGTTTAAACCAAAGGGTAAAGATTTGTATTTTATTTCAGCATTCTTAAAATAAACATTTCCAAATATTGTTTCAGATTGTAAAAATATATCAATTGCTGCAATACCTTTAAGCTTTTCAAGTGCTTCTGTTTGAGCACTTAGCGAGGTAGTCTTAAGTCCTTCTTTTAAATAATTCCAAAAGTTACTTATTTCAATATCTTGAGTTACTAATCTAAGCTTAGGTTTTGGAGTAGAAAATAAATTTTCTATATAACCAGCAATTGCAAAATCTGAATTCTGGACTTTTCCAGTTAATTCTTCAATTATTAGTTCTGTCCCTTCAAACTTTAAACTTCCAGTAAGATTAGAAATTTTATCTTGTAGGTTTGGCAAGCTAAATGCTACATTGTTTATTAACAACATTCCATCTAACGCTGGGTGAGAGAAAGTACCGCTAATATTTAAGTTTAAGTTACTTGCTTCACCTGAAGTTGTTTCAGCAATTGGTTTAAAAGGAGTTTTAGCAGTAATAAAAGTTAATATGCTTGTAACAATTTTTAGTTTATCTGCCTGAACTAATAAATTTACTTTTTCATCTTCTTTTAAAGAAAATCCACCCTGGATAGAAAATTTTTCATTATTTAAAAGGCCGCTAAATTTATTTAAGATGAGGTTTTTACCATCAAGCAATAGCTCGCCAAAAATATTTTTAACTTCAATAGGTTCTTCTTTAAGGAGTCTAAGAGCAGCATTTTGGAAACTAAAAATCCCTTTAATTTCTGGAGGCAAGTCTTTTAAAGTAGTAACATCAAGGTTTAAATCTAACTTTCCACTGGTTTCTAATTGACTTAATAATTCTAGCTGGAAACCTGTTTGTAAAAGTAAGTTTTTTATAGGACTTAGACTTAAATTTTTCCCACTTAAATTAAATTTTGTTTTTGAAGTTTCGTTGTTTACTTCACCTTTTAAGATTAGTGGATAGCCTTCTATTGGTATATTTAAATAATCTATTTTTAAAAGCTCATCATCCAGAATTAGTTTTCCATCTAAGCCTTTTATTACATTTAAAAATCCAGATTCTGCTGTTAGATTAAAATCCTCTAAAAGGATAGCTCCATAATATTTTGGTGCGATGAGTGGCCCTTTTAAATTTAAATCTAATGTTACATACCCTTCATCATTAATTGGTTCAATTCTTTGTCTTGTACTTGCTGGTAAAAGTGAGAGAGGTAGGTATGGTTTAATTGTCTTAAAGTTAAATTTATTTGTTTTTAACTCAATACTTCCTTCTGGTAGTGCCTCCCTCCAGTGAGTAATAGTTCCTTTAAGCTTATATGTAAGTTCATCAATATTTGACTTGAAAGAATTTAATTGAATTGTATTTTGATTAATATGTGCTCTAACCAATAAATCAGTTTTAGGGATTTCAATGGTTTGTAAAGTATCCTTGTTTTTAAACTCAATTACAAATTTATTAGTGTTAGTTTTAGTTCTTAGTTTTATTGTTTTTTCATTTTTATTTTTCTTTATTAAAAAAATGCCTGTTATTTCACCCTTAATTTTTTTAATTTCAGGTTCTTTAATTAGTGAAGCAAAATAACCATGAAGATTTTCTATATTTATTTTTCTTGCATTGATAAATAAGTTTACTTCACTTTTCTTCCAATTAAATTTATCTCTTTCTGTGTATCTCCCTTTTATTCTTAAAAATGAAGGACCAGTAAATGAACCAATTCTTGTTGTTAGATCAATTTTTCTAAGTTTTGAAAAAATTGGTTTTTCAAATATTAAGTTTAAGTCCTTATATAAAACCATTTTACTTGTTGGATTTAATTCATCTATTAGATAAATAATGCTGTTGTGTAGTCTTAAATTATCAGCTTTTGGTGGTGGCCCTGGCGGAAACATTTTAATTATGTTCCATTTTTTATCAGTGTCGCGTATTGCATTTAAGTATAGGTTTGAGGAGTCTATGCTATAAAAATGTGAATAATCTTGTGTAATTAAATTTTTAAAGTGCCATACAAATCTTGTCGGACCGCCTTGCAGGACTAGATTGTTTTCCTGATCATAGATGGAAATATTAGAAGTAGATACACCAAGTTTTAAACCATCCCAATCCCAGCTTAAGTCTCCAAGTTTTACAGTGCATGTTAATTGATTTCTTAAATTTTTTTCAACAGCATCTTTTAGCTTGTTAAGATCGCTAAAATAATATAAGAAAATACTAAAAGCAATACAAAGAACTGTAAATGTCCAGACGATAATTCTAACTACAATTTTTATAGACATCATTTGTGTTAGATTAACCTTAAAAGGATTTCATTATTAATAAACATTCCTTTGTCAGTTAGATGGATTTTCTGTCCTGAAAGTTCTATAAAGTTTTCTTTTGATAATTCTTTTAATAAAGCCTTTATTTTAGGGTTTGACCTCTTTAGCAAATTAACTTCAAAGCCTTCTTTAAGTCTGGACATTAACATTATTTTCTCAAAAGTATAATCAATTGGATAATCAAGTATTATTTCTCTGTTTGGATAAGAAATATATGATTCAAGATCTCTAAGGTTTCTTGTACGTAATCCATTTATATATCTGTGTGCATTTGCTCCAAATGAATAATATTCTTTTGCTTGCCAGTAAGTTAAATTATGTTTTGATTCAAATTCAGGTTTTGCGAAGTTACTAATTTCATAATGAATATATCCATTTGGTTTTAAAATTTTACAAAGATCACTGTATAGTTCAAAAGTAAAATCATCTTTTGGAAGAAGATTTGAATTTTTTTCAATAGTCAGGGGGTATGCGGATATATGTTTTGGTTTAAGCTCAAGTGTTTTATAAATAGACTCTGTCCATATTTCTTTTGTCATATGAGGCACAGCATAAATAAGATCAAGATTAAAATTATTTATCCCAGCTTCTTTAACAACATTAATTGCATAAACTATATCTTCAACTAAATGACTTCTCTCCAAAATTTTTAAAATATTTTCATTAAAACTTTGAGCCCCAATACTTATTCTATTTACACCAAGCTTTTTATAACCTTTTACATAATCTTCTCTTGCGGTTTCTGGGTTAAGTTCTAGTGTTATTTCACAATCATTATTTATTACAAAATATTTTTTTAATTCAGTAAATAATTTTTCATAATAATCAGGATGAATTAAAGAAGGTGTACCACCGCCTATGAATATCGTAGAGGCAACCAGCTGGTCGTCTCGCCGGTTCGCCGGTTCGTTCCTATATGCCTCACATTTAGTCCTAACCTCCGTAATTAAAGCCTCAAAATATTTATCAATCAGATTTTCTTTACCAGCCCATGAAGCAAAATCACAATATGGACATTTTGTTTTACAAAATGGGATGTGGATATATATGCTCGTTGCTAGTCCTCCGTTAAACATACTGCGTGTGTTGTAGCACCAACATTTACCTTCCTGATAGAGTGGGCAGGCGTAAAACCTGCCCTTACACCTGCCTTTAATGTTAAGTCAACAATTGAAATTGTATCAGTAGTCTCACTTGTAACAATTAACCATTTATTGTCATTTGTGATCTCAATATCTCCTGGAAATTGAGTTTCAATTGGCAGCTCTATAGTGTCTGTAATTTGGCCTGTCTTAGTTTCAATAATGTTTATTGTGTTTGATTTCCCATTGGTTACATATAGCCACTTGCTGGACGAATCTATAGCTATTGAAGTTGGTGAGATCCCAACTTCAATAGGGGGTTTTACTTTTTTATTTTCAAAATCAACTGTTGAAATAGTGTTCCCAATTCTATTTGTTATGTAAAATACATTATTTATTGGATCTGAAATAATTTTTTCTGGTCCGCCTGCTATCATGATTTGATTTGTTATAGAAAAATTGTTTGGGTTTAAAAATGTAAGAGCATTGCTATTTGGATAAGTTATTGCAATAGCTTTGTCTTCTAAAATAGAAAAACCAGCTGGACTAGAAGGTAATTTGGTTTCTATAAATATTTTATCTTTAAGTGTATTATATACAACAAAGTTGTTTGTCAGGCTTTCTAAGATATAAGCAAGAGAGCCATCTTTAGAAAGTTTGATGTCACATGGACTAGACATGGATTCAAGATCTATAGTCTTGAAGATAGTGTTTCCCATTGGCTTTAATTTATAAATCTTGTCTTTTGAAAAGTCAGTTACAAAAACAAGCTTATTAGCTTTATCATATGAGATCTCCCATGGTGAACCATTTGTCTGAATGTTATAGATCATAGACAAGTCACTTAAGTTTAGATAAATAATTTTTCCTGTGTCTGGGCTTGTAAGATATAAAATCCCTTTTACTTCGCTTAGGATTTCATTACAATATGCTGGTAGCTGAAGAAAAAATATTAATGACAAAACTAGTAAAATATTTTTCATTTTAAAGTTTAATACCAAAAGTAAGAATCTGATATGGTTTTATTTCAAACTCTAATCGACCTTTTGTTGTTTTTAGAATATTTACTTCTTCTTCATTCAGAGTTAAGAGCTTTACTTCTTTAAAAGTAAAGTTTAAATCAATATATGAATTTAAAATCTTACTAGAAGGATTAAAAAGTCTAAGAACATAAATATCTTCTTCTTCCTCAGATCTTTTTAATGAACTTACAATCAAATCATCTGAAACTTTAATTAGGCTATTTATGTTTAGCGGGGAATTAGACTGATTGCAAATTACAGAGCATCTGTAAATTAATTCTTCTTCTGGTACTTTTGCATTTATCCAGTTTCCTAAATGTGGAAATATTGAATACTTAAATTCTAATTCTCTGTTACATTGTGCTTCAGGTATTTTTATTAAAGAATGAGATTTTACAATGGAAAGTTTGTCTACAGCTCTAATAAGAGTAATGGCAAAACCACCTCCATCCTCATATAATTCATAGTCAGCTAAGCCACTGCCAAAAAATGCAAGACCTACCTCTTCATTACTGTGGTCAATCCAGTTATGTAATGGCTGGGAGGTAGCATAATTTGTCCAGTCTAGAGGTGGGCGTGATCGTTGTAGTGTACCAAAAGGTGTATCTGCACTTAAGTAATTTGTGTTTAGGCCAGTCGGAAAGTGTAATCGGATTCTTTTATTTTTTAAATTGTTTTTAATTTTTGTTTTAAAATCAATTCTATTTGAATTACAATAACAAGTTATTTCAGTAGAGACGCTGCATGCAACGTCTCTATTTTCAATTAGGATTTTTTTTCTAAATTTATTTTCTTCAATTACAGAACTAAACGTCATAGAAACACATTGCGGTGCATCTCTACCAGGCACAAAATTGTATTCATCTCCTAAATCATCTTCAATAGTTAAATAGTGCAAGTTTTCAAACTTAAAGTCACTGTCTTTTAGTGATATGGACAAAGTTCCATCTTTATTGATATGTACGTGTGAGTTCTTTTCTTCGCCGTTTTGCTGTTTCGCCGTTTCGCCGTTTCTTTTCTCCCCAATCTCATAACTACAAATAGAAAATGGCTTAATGTTTGCTTCAAACAATATTTTTACTTTCTGTATAGCCTGTAAACATGGTACATCTTCTTTAGAACGAACCATTTTATATGTGTTTTTACTTTCTAATATTTCACAATCAATTATTTGATTATCTTTTTTTAGTATGGGATTTTTAATTTCTTCCTTATTAAATTCAAGCTCTGCTTCAATGATTTCATTTCTTTCGTAAGCAGTGAGGTTAATCAATTGGAGATATTCATTAGAGCTGAGAGCTGAGAACTGAGAGCTGAAAGCTGAAATAAGATTCTCCTTTATTTTTTCTAAGACCTGATTTACTTTTAAGAACCTTATCTCCATTTCTTTATGTACATCATCTATTGAACAACCACAAATAGAGTCATGTGCATGGTTTTGTATAAGTAGTCTCCATGCATATTTAATCTCGTTATATGGATATTTTATTTTATTATTTATGCTAAGTAATGTTGCAAGCGGCTCTATAATTTTTTCTAATTTTGTTTGTAGCTTGTAATTTTCAAGCTTTAAGTAAACACGAGTAGATAATGTACCAGCAAGGATATATTTATTGTTATCATCTCTTAATTCCCCAAAGCAAATAGGGTAGTTTTCTTTCCCTTTACTTTCTAAGATGTTTTGAATTGCACTTGGCAGAGAATTATGCTTTACTTCCCATTTGTTGTTGTTTTTTTTGTTGTTATTTAGGGTGCTTACAATCTCACTTAAATCTTTTTGAGGGAATAAGTGATCACAGCCGTTCATAAGTAAAATATGTTTTGAGTAAGATGTTTTTCCCTGAGTTTCGTATATTTTTTCTAAATATTTACCTGCATTTTCTTTAGGTATTCTTTGAGCATTGTTATACCAGTGAGTAAGTGATATAGCAGTAATCTGGTCACCATTTAATCCAAACCAGTTGTGTTCACTAATTCCATCTTGTATCCCTCTTCCAACAATTGCAGCATTGATATTAAATCCTTGAAATATTTGAGGTAGTTGTGCAATTTGGCCAAATTGATCAGGACAATATCCTACAAGCATTACTTTTCCGAATTCTTTTGCATCTCTTATTCCATACAGTAAATTTCTAATTGTAGCTTCGCCACTTGTTAAAAATTGATCTGATAAAACATACCATGGTCCTATTAGTAAATTCCCTGAAGTTACAAATTTTTTAATTCTTTCTTTTTTTTCAGGTTTAATCTCCAAATAATCATGCAAAATTATTGTTTGACCGTCTAAATGAAAAATAAAATCCTTGTTTTGTTCTAAAATATCTAAGAGGTTATCAATTAGTTCAACTAATTCAAGTCTAAAAACTTCAAATGGCAAGTACCATTCCCTGTCCCAATGAGTATGTGAAATAATATGAAAAATCGTTTTATTCATGTTGCCTGGCTTACCTTTACAGTTTACTTCATAACTGTTTTTTGTGGATATTTTAATTTTTTATTAGCTTATTTTACAGGGAGAAACTATTTCCCTTTAAGAAGCTATCTCATAACTTTTAGTGACAGTCAGATTAAAAATATAAATGAAATTCAAAAAGGAGTATTTAATTTAGCAGGTTTTAGAGCAGTAATAGAAACAACTATTCCTTACAAAATAATTGATGATGTGTTTTATATATTATTTTCAACACTAATTGTAGTACTTTTTTTTATTGGTTATAAAATAGTCGAGGCAAATAAAATTCCTCAGCTAGAAATTATTAAATGGTCAGTTATTTTCTCAGTCTTAATGACCCTTGCATTGCCTTCTCATTCATCCGATTTGTTTGGCTACATTGCAAGAGGAGGCCAGCAGACTTTATATAGTCATAATCCTTACTTGCAGACAGTAAGTCAAATAAATGAACATAACACCAGTTCATTATTTTTAAATTTTATGTGGCCGAGCCAGCCAACTACTTATGGACCTGTTTTTGTCTATCTTACAAAATTAATTGTTCTTTTGAGCAACAATAATTTTTTTGTTTCCTTTATTAACTTTAAATTATTAAATCTAACTGTTTTTTTTCTACTAGTTTTACTTGTTGTAAAACTAAATAATACAAAGGATATTTATCTTATTGCATGGAATCCTCTTATCTTAATCCAGGGTTTGTGGAATTGTCACAATGATTTAATCTCAGGGTTTTTAATATTTCTTGGTTTGTATCTTTTAATAAAAGAAAAAATGTTTTGGAGTATGTTTTGTTTAACTTTTGCTTGTGGTATTAAATATATTGCCTGTCTGATAATCCCAATATTGTTCTTCTCTAAAAAAGGAATAACTATTAGTTTGTTTGTAGGTTTTTTGTGTGGGCTAATATTAATTCTTATTTTTTCAATTGATTATTTATTTCCAGTGTCTAATCTAAGTCTTACAGCTTTAAATAAAATCGCCAGCAATGTTTCTTTAGTTCATAAATCTTTAATTGCAACAATTCTTACTTGTGTTAAGTACTGTTGTAATTTTCAAATAGAGAACATTTTAAAGTTTTTCTTTTATCTTTGTTTTGCTTTATTTTATCTTTATGTGTTGTTAAAAAGAAGAAAAAATATAATTTTAGATAGCATCCTAGTTTTATTTATATTTCTTAGTTTTGTAATTGCAAAATTTCATTCCTGGTATCTTTTAAATGTTATTGTTTTAATTCCATTTTTAAATTCTGGTAGAGGCGAGGCAACCTCGCCTCTACGATGGTTATTGATTACACTATCAATGTCACATGTTTATGCAATTACCTTTTTAGATCAAGCTAAGATTTTAAATTATGTCTCCATGACACTTTTACCTATATTATTTGTCTTATTTAAACAAAGGAGAAACAAATGAGATTGTTTCTTGGATCATTTTTAAATACTGTGGAAAATATCCCTCTTGAAGAAATCCAGAAATTGTTTGCAGGTAATTTAAAGCTAATAAAAAAAGAAAACATTCATATGACATGGTTATTTTTAGGAGAGGTAAAAGAAGAAAATTTAAATACAGTTATACAAACAGTTGAAAAACATATAAACATTTTTAAAGATTTGGTTTTTAAATCACATGGATTGCGCTTATGGCCAGTAAAGAAAATCCCCAGGTTAATTATTTTAGAAGGTAGCTTAAATAAGAATGTTGATTTAAATAACTTTACAAGTGAGTTAAGAGAGATCTCAAATGTAGATGAAAAAGACAATTTTATTCCTCATATAACAATTGCAAGATTTAAAAAAGATAAAACAATAAACAAAAATACAAAGCTGCTTTGTATAAAAGATTTTTCTTGGGAAATTAAAGAAGTATCTTTAGTCAAAAGTTCTTTAACAAGTGAAGGACCAGTATATGAAAAGATTAAAGAATATCTATGAATGTTTGCACTGGTAAGTTGTTTTCTTTTAAACTAACTAGCCAGTTCTTAATAAAAAGAAGTGCTAAGCAATCATCTTGATTGTATTGAATGCTCATGTCTAAAAATTTTTTATCTCCTGTATCTAAATAGCTGCTGTACCAGCACATTGATTGCATAGCATTTGCTTCTTTATTTTTCCATTTAAACCCAAGCAAATTTGCAATATGTTTTAAGGAATAATTTGTCACTGGCATAATTATGAATTCTTTTATAACTTTTTCTAAATCAACTAGATTTACTTTTGGAATCTTATCCCATTTTGTGTCAAAGATTGTCTGCTCATAGTGCCCATAATGATAAAAAGTATGCTCTAAGTGAGTAGCTAGATATTTTTCAAAATCTAGTAAAAGCTGTTCTTCAGTAGTATTAAGCAACAAACTTAAGTAGCTGTTGCTTTTGTTTTCATATTTTAAAAGCCCAATTAAATAATCTATCCTTTTAAGTTCAGTACCTTTTTCATCCATAATTAGATCGGATTCGAAATCAATAAAAACTTCTTTTTTAGTTTCCTTTAAATCTGGAATTGATTTTAAATAAATCTTTTTTTCTTTTAAAGATTTAGCTTGTAAAATTATTTCTTTAGATATATTGTCATCATTACAACTAGCAAGTTCAGTATAGTTTCTAAGTGAGGCTTTTTCTACATCAGCTTTTATTTTTCTTGTAACTCCAGGTACAAGCGATAAGTGTTTACGTTCTTTTGCTTCAGGCAAACAAAAATTGTACCACTGGCACATATTACAGTTTGAATCTATAAATAAATCAGGGATATCATTAGGGTTACTTAGTATATTTTTACTTTCACTAATTGCACTTGTTATTTGTTTTATGAAGGTATAAAAGTACTTAATTTGAAGATCTAAATCAAGTAACAAAAGTCCACCATAAAGTGGTGTAAATCCTTGTATATCTCCAAGCAAGTAAGCATAACTTGCAAGCTGAAATAAATATCTTTCTCTAGAAGTACTTGCTCCTTTTATATCTACAGGGAAATAATAATAATCCCCTAAGAGTGAATAACCATTTGTCTTTATTAAAAAATCTGGTATCCCTCTAAGTTCATCATTTTTTAAAACTCCTTGATAAATAATATCTGTGCCTTTTTTCATTAAATCTAAAGTTGCATTAAATCCATCTTCATATTTTCCTATTTTGTACCTTGGCTTTTCATACTTGAAAAAATCAGTAACTTTTGATTCATAGTCTCTGCCAATCTTCCAAATTTTCTTTAAAAAATCCACAGGAGCTGATTTTTGTGACTTATCACCAAAATGATTTAAAAATAAAAGCCTTTCACAGCGGTAAAAATTAATTAAATCTGAAACACTTAATTGCAAATTTTACTTCTCTTCATGTTCTAAGCATTATGTTTATGATCTGAAATAAACTCTCAAAGGAACCAATAAAAGGATTAGATCTAGTATCTGCATCATTAGACCATTCTACTGGAAAAGCCACTACTTTGTAATTTTCGTTTCTTGCTCTTCTTAGCATTTCAATATCCCACATAAATTTATCCCAAGGTTCAATTCTAACTTATAAATCTTTCCCCAACTACCTGAAGAAACTAACCTGGCTTTGTCTTCCCATGGCTTTAAGGAAGTTGGATAATTCTGCTCTTCAAACCTACCCCAGAAGATATAATCAACACCAAGCTCTTTAGCAACCTTTTCCCATCCATCTTTACCATTCATTAATTTTTCTACTTTTTCTCTTTGAGAGGTTAAATCAAGTCCATGGCCCCAGATCCAGCCTGGATACCCCATGATAACTTTTCTCCCCCAAAAAAGTAATGGATGATGAGCTCCAGGGTGAGCAGCAAATGTAGCTTCTCTTGGGAGTTTTTGGAGTACAGGAGCAATATTATAAAGCTCACTTAGTTTAAAAATTTCATGCCCTTGTTGCAAACTGCTAGCACCAACTATAGTAATAAAGCCAGAAAAAAATAAAACAAAACAAATAAGGTATTGAAGATATTTCTGTAAATTTTTTATTAGATATTCCCAAAGGAAAGGAAGTAAAATCAAATATGACCACATAAGAAGTTTAATATTATCCCAGTTCGATGGCGCCATCATTACTATGCAAAAAAGAATAAACAAGATAAGAGCAGGGAAAACAAATGCTACTGAGGTTTGATTCATTAAGTCTCTATCTTTATATACTTTTACTACAAGCCTTTTATAAAGCCAGATTACAAGGGGCCAAAATATGCCAAAGTTTAAAATCCAAAACTTAAAAAAGTTATCACTCCCCTGCATCCACCCCCACTTAATATGTACAAATGGTGCTGCATTAAACTCTGTGAGAAAATAGATCAAAAAAATTGCAAGTGGGGCTGAAAAAATAACTAGTCGTGAGATCTTGCTCTGATTGTCTTTAGAAGGAATTGAAAACCAAATTCCAAGGAGCAGTGATAGATAAATAAATGTATGCATATGAAAAAGGGGCATTGAAGAATAAAGTAAAACCTCAATCCAAAAGGGCAATGGAGAAATACGATAAATCGCATTCTTGTTACTAAAAAATCTTTCTCGCCAACTACACAAAAGAACTAAACCAGCAGGTAATGCAAACAGTAAACCTCTTTGAGTAGTAAGCATTGGGAAAAGAATATTTCCCCAGGCAAGACCAGTTTGATAATCAGCAAGAGTAAAATTTTCAAAAAACTTGAAACCAGATAACCCTCCTGCAAACAAAAAACCGCTAAGAGTAAAAGCACGCCCCCACAAAATTAGTGCAAAGCCACAAGCAATACTTGAAAGTAATCCAATCCAAATTAAACTACGGATTACATCTGCACCAAGCGAAACTAAAAGGCCATTGAAAAGATCCATCCCAATTGGGTAGTGGAATTTAACACCAGCATACATCGGGTTTTCAGGCCAAAATGAAATCCCATTTGCTAAGTACTGAATGTATCCAATATGTAAAGGAGCATCACCTAAATTATGTTTTGATAAAACTTTTAAGCTATCTCCATTCTTATAAACAAGCCAAAGAAAAGATCTTAATGAAATAAGCACATATACAGAAATCGCCGCCCATGACCAAAAACCAAAATCTTTTACCTTAAGCCCTGAACTTAAGTTTGAACACTTAAAAAGAATAAATATAGCTGTAATTAATCCAGTCAAAAGACCAATGAAACTAATTTCTTTAGTAAGTTTATGAAAAATAAGTGCTAGCAAGACACTGACAATGGATGACATTGCAATGCTTGATAAATAAGCAATAAACCACTTCATTGATTAAGCGACCTTTCATTAAATCTTAGTTGATTTGCTGGTACTAAGTGTTCAACTCCACTTGCATCTTTCCAAAGTAATTTAACAGTTGCACCTCCGCCAATATCATAATATCCAATCCTTATTTTTCTCCAACCACTTATACCAGTTACAACAGCACTTTTTGATACCGTTGGATGGGGCCCAGGATCATCAATAATTCTATTACCATCAATTTCTACATAGCCTCCATCATCAGTAGCTAATATTAAAGTTGTTCCTGCTTGTGGGATATTTATTTCTCCAATAAATTGAATTCCAAAAGGTGCTTGTATAGGTTTGTCTTCAACAATATTAGCTACTCCCCAGTAAAAGTCAATTGTACCTACCTGCTTTTTAATTTGTGGTTCTCCTGTCAATTCTTTATTAGGATAGAAAAGTGCAAGAAGCCCTTGTCCAGGAGGGATAGGTTCTTTTGGTTTTGGTATAAATTCTGGTTCTCTGCCTGGAAAAATATCTTTAAACCTATCATAGCTTAAATAAAGTTTTGACGGGCCTTGTGTACTTTTTAGCCTGAATGTTTCTGTAAAGTATTCTCTTTCAAGCTTCTCCTCTACCTCATTGATCCTTTTGCTTTCCACAAGCAAAAAGTCAGCGTTGTAATTATTTGGAATTCTAGAACCAAAATAACCAACTTGGGAAAAATCACTAAGTATCCAAGGAAGAGGCCATGAATCTGGCAGCATTATGATGCCTGCTAAGCTATAGCGAGAAATATCTAGTTTGAATAAAGGATCTGTAAACTTTTTAATATCATTATAAGTCTGGACATAAACATATGGTTCTTTGTCGCTTGAATGATTTATGAAACTTAATTTATAGCTAGTTATTCCTGAGTTAAGAAAAAGTCCTACACATACAAGAGTTGCTAATCCTCCCCAGGATGTTTTCATGAGATAATTAATTAAATTACCAAAGGCAAAATAAAAGGGCCATAAAAAATTAACGATGAGCCATGGGGTTTTGTAAGGGATGAGACTATACGCTAAAAATAAACACAATCCATAAATTGAAACAAACTTAAGCCATCTGCTTGAGAATATTATGCACAAAATAGATGAAGCAAGTCCTAACAAAGCTGTCCACTCATATCTTGACATTAAAGTTATCCAAAAGAAAAATGGCTTAGCATGCCTGCCTTGAGTACTTGTAGCAACGCAGTAATGGAATGTTTTGCACAACTCCAAAATACCACTCCAATTGAAAAAGGTTCCTGAATAGAAAAATATAATTAAGCCCAAACTACAACCAATAGCTAGACTTAAATCTTTCCAGGTCCAGCTCTGTTTAGCTGGAGGATTTTCTCTTGATGGAACAGCTTTTTCATAGAGGAATAAGAAAAATATAGCTAAAATAAAGCAACTCAAATTTATAACAAAGGTTTCTTTTGTAAGTATCATCCCTGTAAGACCAAGACTTATAGCCCAAATATACTTTTTTGTCCCGTAATGCCAAAGCCCCATCACACCCCAAAAAATTAGAACGTCAAAAAAGCTCAAATACAAATCCATAACTGTACCTCGAGAAAAATAACCATATGCTGGTGAGAGCAACATGCATAAAGCAACAATCAAGCAGGTAGTTTGGCCAAAAAATTGCCTAAAGAGTAGTAACCAATAAATAGTAAGTATCCCTATCAAAACAATTGGTGTACGAAGTGCGTATAAATTGTGACCAAATAGTGTTTGGGAAATAAACCCCATGTAATAAGTAAGAGGCCCATGATATGTGGGATTATACTTGTAGAAACCATTAACTTCTATGTGCTTTACGAATGAGCCGATTGTTCCTTCATCATGGTGAGGTGGCTTTATATCTAAAAGAAAGAAGCGAAAAAAAATGGCTGCTGCAAGGATGATTACTACTTTATAATCAAGATGCTTAAAGATTTTTATGCTTAAAATCCGACGAAGCATTATGTATTAATTTTACAGCAAAACTTTTTATATGTGATATTTTTTGTTATAGAGACCTCGCTTTATTTTCTCTAATTCTCCAATCTCTAATTACTTCCCTAGCCTGCGGTGGAAAGCATTAAATGATTGAGGAGGTCCACCTTTAAATTTATTTGGGTTTGAAAATTGTTGAAATGGTTTAGGTGGCGGAGGTTGAAATCCTTTTTTCTTGCTTTCTGTATTTATTTTGTCCTGAGAATTATCTTTTTGACGTTTTTGATCTTTGTTTGCTGACATTTTTATAATCCTTTTAAATTAATTATACAAAGCCTTCTCTTTTGTCTTAGCATCCTGGATAGCAGCTTTGTACTCTTCTAGTTCAGTATTGTTTTGAAAGATTGAAACTATTTCACTAGAAGTAGGTACTATTATGCCTACTGTAGATGTCTTGCTTTTATTTGCATCATAAAACTTGTCAATTTTTAATTCTTTTGCTTTTTTTGCTGCTTCTTTAGCTTTTGAAGGAGTAGAAACATCAAGCTGGACAAGATCAATATTAGGTCCTTCTTTTGCAAGTTGATCAAGTGTAGGCTGAATATTTTTACAAGCAGGACACCAACTTGCAAAGATCTCTGCAACAATTATTTTCTTTTCTGCTTTTTCACTTACTTGGGCAGGTTGTGTTTTTGCTTGTTCCTTTTTTTTCTTAAAAAAGAAAGCTTCAGATGAATCATTCAAAGTAACACTCATTAAAGAAAAAAACATTAAAAGAATAGTTATTGTTTTAAACATTTATAAGCCTCCTAATAAACACAACCAATATTATATCTCTAGTAGATAATTTCTTTTATTTTATGCAACAATTAATTTAAATATCTGTCTCATATTTAGTAAGAGCTAAAAATATTTGGAGAATAATTTGAGAGAATGAAAGAAAAGCTTTATGGCTTTATAAAAGAAACAGTAGAGTTAGTAGTTGTAACACTAATACTTTTAATTATTATTAGACAAGGTTTTATTGAAGCCAGATATATTCCAAGCGAATCAATGGTCCCTACTTTAAAAGTCAATGATAGGTTGATTGTTGAAAAAGTAACTAAGAATTTAAGACTCTTAGGTTTTAAATTCCCAATTAAAAGAGGAGATATTTTAGTTTTTTATCCACCAAAAGAAGCAAATAAAGGAAAAGATTTACATTATGATCCTTTAAGTTTATTTGCAAGGTGGACAGGACTACCTTTTTTACCACAAGACGATGCATACATAAAAAGAGTAATTGGACTTCCTGGAGATCACATTGAAATCAGAAAAGAAGAAGGAGTTTATATAAATGGGAATTTATTAAATGAGCAATATATAAATGAAGTCACTAAATATGATTGCACAGATTTAATAAACATCGAGGTATATAAAAAACAAGGCAAGTCAGGTAAAATAATAGCTCCAAAAGGACATTACTTTTTAATGGGGGACAATAGAAACAAAAGCCAGGACAGCCATATTTGGGGTTTCTTGCCAGAAAATAGAATTATTGGAAGAGCTGCTGTTATTGTCTGGAGAAGATTAAAAGATAAACCAGTCTTATTAGAAGATATTGAAAGATTTTTTGAGATTAAAAAAGAATTTTAATGACATTAAACAAGACAACTTATGTAAGAGACATTTATAAACCAATAAAAAGTTTTGGTCAGTCAGTGTTTTGGCGATTTGCAAGTCTTTGGCTATTAGTAAGTTTGTTTTATTTCTTATACAACTCTCATCCGTACTATTTAAATCCAGACTTTAACAATGCAAGAGGTTTAATGCAAAAAGCTTATTTTATTTTTTGTCTTTTAGCATTGCCTTATACGTGGTTTACCTTGAAGTTTAATTATAGATTTAAAGATGACTTTAAAGATCCAACAATCATATTTTTTGTTCTTTTAAAAAGAATTGGTTTAATGGTTGCAACAAGAGATCCATCTCAAATTGCAGGATTGTTTAAAGTAAAAAGATTTAATAATTTTTGTTTAACTTGCCTTGTAAAAGGTTTTTTCTTGCCACTTATGACAATGTTTATGTTTCATCATGTTACAACTGTCCAAAGCTTAGTAAGCAGAATTGCCACTCCAATGGAAGGAATACAGCTTGCTCACTGGTTCTTAGACCTTATTTATAATTCGCTTTTTATTGTTGATACTGGAGTTGCACTTGTAGGATATGGGCTTGAATTAAAATGGCTAGGTAATAAAACAAAATCTGTTGAACCTACAATGTTTGGTTGGGCAGTTGCACTAATGTGTTATCCGCCATTTAACCGTATTAGCGGTGATTATTTCCCACTTATGGACAGACAGGATTTATTTATTGAGTTTACAGAAGAGCAAAAGATTTTTATAAGAATAATAATTGTTTTACTTTACGTAGTATTTGTCTGGGCAACAATTGCACTTGGTGTCAGATTTAGTAATCTAAGCAATAAAGGAATTGTAGATCGTGGACCATATAGATTTATAAGACATCCAGCTTATGCATCTAAAAATATTGCTTGGTGGTTTGAACATCTTCAATATATGAAAGGCTTTCACAATGTCTTATTTTTATGTTGTTGGAATTTGGTTTATACTATTCGTGCAATTACAGAAGAAAGACATTTAATGAAAGATCCTGAATACAAAGCTTACTGTAAAAAAGTTAAGTACAGATTTATACCAGGGCTAATTTAGGTAAGTTTTTTTATAATCTGGACTCAAAGAGGAAGAACCTGTAACCTCAAGGAATATTTATAATTTACTCTATAAAAAGAATATTATTAAGTTTCTAATTGGGCTATATTAACATTCCAGACTTGGCTCCTGCTGCATGATTTACCCACGAGTGCTCTTCACTATTGTTTATCTATCCTTGAGTGATTCGTAGAGTTCACCTAATAACTACTGCCTTTCTGCTTGCCCTAACAAATACAAGAACAAAAACGCTGGTATTTTTAGAATCTTTGTACCAGATGGTAAAGTCTCAACATCATAATCACCAACTGATTTTGTAACTAAAAACCCCGTTCTAGGTTTTTCTTCTTCACAAAAACTATACAAACCCAGATTTTTTTCTATAGATACTTTTTCGCGATATTTCACTTCAACAGGTAACAAATTTCCATTAAAATTAATAATAAGATCAACTTCATGATCTGTTTTCTTTTTCTTCCAATAACCGATCGGAGGCTTACTAGGATAGTAAAAAGTGTATAAATGCTTAAATACAGAGGTTTCAACATTTATACCCATTTCTTGAGGGTTAGAAAAAATCTCTTCTCCCTTTAAAAGCACAGCATTTCTGATTGCAGCATCTGCTAAGTATATTTTAGTTCTTGGTTTTAAAGATTTTTTACCACCAATATTAATTGGGTTTAGTCTGTAGATCAAATTAGCAGACTCCAGGCAATTTAGGTGAGATTGAACTGTAGATTTATTCAATCCAAGCTCACTACATAATTTTGTAATCTCAGTAATTCCACCAGTATTAATGCATAGATAAATAAACAAGCGCTCAATGTCTATAACATTGCGAATTTTATATAATGCCGTCATATCTCTTTTAAGAACCTTGTCAACAATATCTTCTCTTAGCAACTTTTGAGCTAATGAAGAGTCACTCATTAAAGCAGTTTCTGGAAAACCACCAAGCAAAAGATATTGATTAAAACTATTTATTAGCTCAGCACATTTGTTCATAATGTCCATTCGGTCATTTTTTTTCATATTAATTAGCTTAGAAGGTATGAGCTCAGGATCAATTGCTGGTGTATTGAGCTTTTTAATTTTCAAATATTCATAAAAAGAAAGTGTCGGCATTGTTACAGTAACCCATCTGCCAACACCTGATTCTTTACCTTTATTATTAACTTCAAGACTTGCTGAGCCAGTAGCTACAATCTTAGTATTTAGCTTAAAATCAACATAAATTTTTAACCAGCTCCCCCAATCAGATGCATACTGGATTTCATCTAAAAATAAAAACAGTTTCTTAGGTTCAGCTTGAACGTTTTGATGATAAACATCCAAAATTTTATCAAGAGTAACAAGCTTAAGAATTGGATGATCTAAGCTTAAATAAAGAACATTTTTACTGTCGATTCCGACTTGAGTTATTAAGTAGTCAATCAACTGATGAAGTAAAATTGTTTTGCCAACTCTTCTAGCACCTGACAATATTATTGCTCTCTTAAATTCTTTCTCATCAATATATCTTCTAACTTCACCAAAAGCTGTTCTTTTAAAGTCTTCAGAATTTACCTGTGAATTGGCCCACCACAGATTAAATCCTCTTATGACTTGTAATATTTCAGCCTCTCCAACAAAAGCCATTTTTTATCCTTTTATCCTTCCATTAAGGATATTATACCATCCTTTTTAATACACCTAAAAGGATAGTACACTATCCTTTTAGACCACCAAAAAGATGACTTTTTAAATCATTTTAGCTGTATTCCTATAAAAATCTGACCTCAGGTACAAAGTGAGAACCAAAGTTATTAACTATAAGGAGACTGTCGGTTTAGCCCATTCAGACAATTAACATCTCAAAAATTAAGCAAGTTTACTTTAGCCGGAGTGATTAACTCCAGTTTTCTATATAATACCGTTTGTGGAAATTAATCCAACACTTTCTGTCATTGCGAGCCGAGTGAAACGAGGCGTGGCAATCTCCTAACGTTTTGGAGATTCCCACGTCGCTCTGCTCCTCGGAATGACGTGATATGTTGGTTTATTTTTCACGTTTGGTATAATTTTTCCTCTATGAAAGAAAGAGTATAGATTTAAGTTGTGCTTTTCGCATAAATTATTCCAGTAGGATATTTAAGTTGGTTTTTGAAAAATAATTTCTTTGGTTTGTAGCTTTTATATTTTTTATTTGCTCTTGTTCTTAAAGAAAGTAAAATAAACTGCAATCTTTTTTTTGAAGAAATTAAAAATGAACTTAGCGGACGAAGGGAATCGAACCCTCAACAAAAGCTTGGAAGGCTTTGGTTTTACCATTAAACTACATCCGCAATTCTAGCGGCTAGCTGAGGCTTAAAACATGGCTAAAAATCAGAATTCGTCAATTTTAATTACCAATCCCTTATTATACCCTAATTAAAAATTCAAAGATAGTTAAAGAAATTATAAAAAAAATGCAGAATTTCTTCTTAAGCATTTAAAATATAATATATTTTTATATGAGTAGAATTGCAACAATCATTCTGGCACAAAATAAAAATTTGCCTGGTTCAAAGAAGCTACACTGGAGCTTTTTCTCAAGAGAGTTAAATAAGAAAGCTCTTGATATTGAAGTCTACGAAAGAACAGATCCTGTAAGGTATATGAAATATGGAAATAACTTGTATGGTGAAAAGAAACCCACATACTCGGTTGTTAATACAGCGGGAATAAAATTTGAATTTACAAGAAACTTTGGAGATTCGCAGCTGCGATCAGCAGAGAAACTTTTCTTAAGAGAGGCTAGAGTATGGCATCCGCGTGTAATATTTTTTGAAGCTCCAGCTCTTGATACACCAGACACAGAAGAACAAATAATACTTAATAAATTAGCTACTCACTATAAGTTATTTGTAGAAGCTGGAATAGCAACGGTTTCAACCTGTGAGGAAAATGTCCTGAGGGAAATTCTAAAGCTGTTAGAATTGATTAGAAACACTTAATTTAATAAGGAATTTAGAGCAGTTAAATTAAGCATAATTGTAATTACTATTGCTCGGATAAAAATTAGATGCTAGGTTAGAGTAATTACTGCTGGAGGATTTTATGTCAACTCAAACACTTTCGGAGGCAAAAATGTCCCATCATGATTTATTAAAAGATCAAATTGCTATCGTTACAGGCTCAGGTCGCGGGATTGGTTTAGCTATTGCTAAAAAACTTGCAAGTGCCGGCGCAACAGCAATTATTACAGATATTACACAAGAATCTGCTGACAGCGGAGCAAAAGAACTTAAAGATGCAGGACTAAAAGCACATTCAGTTCTTTGTAATGTGACAGATGTCTCCAGTGTTGAAAAAATGACAGAAGAAGTAATAAGCAAATTTGGGAAAGTAGATATTTTAGTGAATAATGCAGGCATTACCAAAGACACTTTGCTTATGCGGATGAAGCTTGAGGAATGGAATGCTGTTATAGAAACAAATTTAACTAGTGTTTTTAAAGTTACGCAGTCAGTAATAAAACATATGTCAAAAGCTAATTTTGGACGCATTGTAAATATTGCAAGTGTAATTGGGATGCATGGCAATTTTGGACAAGCAAATTATGCTGCATCAAAAGGTGGTGTAATAGCACTTACAAAAACAATTGCAAAAGAATATGCTTCAAGAAATATTACTTGCAATGCAATTGCACCAGGTTTTATAGATACACCAATGACTCAAAAGTTAAAACCAGAAATTAAGGAACAATATTTAAAATTTATTCCGCTTGCTCGTTTTGGACAGCCTGAAGATGTTGCTGAAGCAGCTTTTTACTTTTGTACTGGTGGTTCTTATGTAACAGGCCAAGTTATAGTAGTAGACGGTGGTATGTTCATGTAAGGAATTATGTAAATGCGTTTTCTTGAAAGATATTCTGTGATATCCTTTTCCAGAGTTATAGGTTAACATCACGGGGGAGATATGACTAAAGTTATGGATCGAACAGAAGCAATGGAAAGAGTAAAAAAAGTAGTAAGCTCACAATTAAGTGTAGATTCAAAAGAAGTTACCGAGTCAGCAAGTTTTACTGGAGATTTAGGTGCAGATTCGCTTGATACAGTTGAATTAGTGATGGCATTTGAAGAAGAGTTTGGTGTTGAAATACCAGATGAAGAGGCAGAAAAAATTACAACTGTAGGACAAGCAGTTGATTATATTGTTTCCCATTCTTAAAGAATTTATTTTTCCACAGGTTAATAGTAGGGGCGTTTTGCAAAACGCCCCTGCACTGGTATATTAAGAGGCATGAAAAAGAAAGTTGTAATTACTGGAATGGGTTTAATTTGTTCTTTAGGTGAAAGTAAAGAAGAATTATGGAACAACCTTATAGGTGGAAAATCCGGAATATCAAAGATGGATTTTTTCCCTGAAGTAAAAACCTCAAAAGATATTTGTCGTGTTGGTGCTGTATGTAATGATTTTAAGCCTGAATTATATCTTGATCTAAAGGTAATTAGAAGAACAGATAGATTTATTCAGTTAGCTTTAAGTGCTTCAATAAATGCAATTAAAGATGCAAATTTTGACATGGTAAATTATCCACATCCTGAAAGAATTGGGGTAGTTGTTGGAAGTGCTGCAGGTGGCATTTTAACAATAATTGAACAACACAATATTTTAAAAGCTAAAGGGCCTACTAAAGTAAGTCCTTTTACAATTCCATCAATGATTGCAAATATGCCAGCAGGTTATATATCTATTTACCACAGTGCAAAAGGTCCTGTAACTTGTACTGTTACTGCTTGTGCAACTAGTACAAATTGCATTGGTGATGCATTTAAGATTATTCAGACAGGTAATGCAGATGTTGTTTTTGCAGGCGGGTGTGAAGCACCTCTAACCGGTGTTAGTGTTGCAGCATTTGGTGCAGCACGAACTCTATCTACTTCA
Organism: Candidatus Melainabacteria bacterium; assembly: GCA_016193285.1. NCBI lineage: Bacteria > Bacillati > Candidatus Melainabacteria > Candidatus Melainabacteria bacterium. The sequence goes on along the minus strand of JACPSL010000035.1, from coordinate 5,246 downwards.
TTTAATGATGAACCAGAAAAATCTTCCAGACCATTTGATAAGGATAGAGATGGTTTTGTAATGGGTGAAGGTGCGGGGATTTTAATACTAGAAGAAATGGAACATGCTAAAGCAAGAGGAGCAAAGATTTATTGCGAGTTAGCAGGTTTTGGTGCTACATCCGATGCTTCAGATATTGTTTCTCCATCACCAGATGGTGATGGAGCTGCAAGAGCAATTAAACTTGCAATTGAAGATGCAAATTCTTCACCTGAAGAGATTGACTATATAAATGCTCATGCTACAAGTACAATTGTTGGTGATATTGTTGAAGTAGTTGCTATAAAACGAGTATTTGGCAATCGTGCAAAAAAAGGACTTTTACCTGTAAGTTCTACTAAGTCAATGCACGGACATTTGCTTGGTGCAACTGGTGCTATTGAAGCTATAGCATGTGTTATGGCATTGCAAACAAATATAATTCCTCCTACAACTAACATTGATAACCCGGATCCTCAGTGTGATTTGGACTTTGTCCCTCATAAGGCAAGAAAAGTAAATGACTTGAATCTTGTAATTTCAAACTCATTTGGTTTTGGCGGACATAATGCGTGTTTGGTGTTTAGGAGAATTTAAGTTGCTTTGTGGCCCATTAAAAAAATATCCAAAATATTATGATTAACTTAATATTTTAGAATTTCTTAATGTTTACTCAAAATCTTTTTCTTTATAATGATGGAGTTATGAGAATAAAAAGAAATGCTAGCGATAGCTTGCTTAGGAAACTTCTATCTCCTGTTACAGTTCCCGTCTGGCGTTTATGTGATAGAACTGCTACATTTCTTCAAACAGTAGCATTAGAATACGGTCTAGAGATAGCTTCACAACAGGGTGAAACTAATCGAACTAAAGACAGGAAAACACCTGTTGTAAGCAACTTGGTTTCTGGTTTGGATTATAGGACTCTTGAAGATAGCTGTCCTACTACCTCAAGCTTTAGTAAAGCTTTATTCCTTGCAGGTCAAAGTGTAAGAAGAATAACTAGTGTTGCTTTAAAATTAGCAAATGAATTATCTACTGACAAAGAACAAAAGGCTCTTCTGGGATACAGTAATTTATGCAGGTTTGCTACTGAAGAATTAAAACCTGCATTAATTGAATATGTAAAATCTGGTTCTAAGAATTCTCAAGCTTTAGAAACCGTGCTAAACTCAAACATTTTTTTTGTAAAAAGAAATCCAAGAGAGTTACTTGATACGTGCAATAAAGAAATAGATTCATTTGATATACAAGCAAATCCTCTATTAAATGCTTCTTTCTTAATAGCTACTTTAAATTCCCAGTTATTGTCTTTAAATCATTTGGCATTAATACCCAATGGACACGGAATGCCCAGGGATGAAGATCTTCTCCAAGCTATGACTCCTACAGATTATATAGATAATTTAATGCCTGCTCTTGTTATTGGAACCCAAATTTATTCAATTGCTGGATGTCAAGTCCCAGCATATTTTCATATTCCATTGAATGATGATGTTGTTTCTTCTTTGGTAGGTAATTATAATCCAATGTCATTAGAGACAAGCGTGAATTTATTACAGCTGTTAAGGGTTCAAAGTGAAGAGAAGAAAAATATAGAGATTTATAAAAAAGATCCAGCATTTGATAATTTTGTAAGAATTCAAGAAGGAATTGCACAGGATTATGATCCAGCAACAATATATTATTATGAGGTTTGTGCCACCCTCATTGAAGAATTACAACATGCTCAGGATAGTAGTAGATGTCCACCCGATGAAACTCAAACAGATAGTAGGTTTACTGATGGCTTAACAAAAGATGAAAGTACTTTAAGATATTTTCATAGTAAAGTACCAGGTTATTTAAATTTTACAGGTCCATCTAAAAAAAAACCTCAGCTAATAAAAAAAGCAGATGCAGACAGAATTATTAAGGAGCTTTCTGGAAATATAGCAAGAATAGCTTTAATTAAAGATCCTAGGTTTGGGCTAAAATCTATTTATGCGAATTGTACTTCGCTGGATTCTGATGTTATTTACATAATGTCGCACCTTCTAATCGCTGGTCTTTGGGTTGATTCAATTTTCCCTGAAAAAAAGCAAAATACATTTGGAACTGATCTTTGGAAACAGCAATCTCCCATAAGAAGAATTATGGAGAAATTTAACAATGGAGAGAACGTATTATTACCATTGATGACTAAATTAAATAACAAAGAATTGAAATTTCCCATAGAACTTATTGCAAAACTATAATGTCATTTGAGTCTATGATTTTAGATGTTCAAATACAGATATAATAATTTCTATGCTGAACAAACGCTTTACAAAAGAAGAAATATTAAATCTTTACTTGAATACTGATCTTTTAAAACTTGGAGATCTGGCAGATCAAATTAGACAAAAGTACCACTCTAATTCAAAACCAGTTACATTTGTAATTGACAGAAATATAAATTACACAAATGTTTGTACAGCAGCTTGTAGGTTTTGTGCATTTGCATTTTGGCCTGGGGATAAGAGAGGGTATGTAAATTCTTATGACGTTATTTATGAAAAAACAAAAGAGCTTGTTGATTTAAAAGGAACACAACTTTTACTTCAAGGAGGCCATAACCCCAAGTTAAAAATTGAATATTATGAAGATCTTTTTAGAAAGCTAAAAAAAGATTTTCCAAGCGTTACTTTGCATGCTCTTTCACCACCAGAGATTGATCATATTTGTAATGTTTCTAATCTAAGTATAGAAGCTGCTTTAAAGAGACTTATAAATGCAGGCTTAAATTCAATTCCTGGAGGTGGAGCAGAAATATTAGTTGATAGAGTGAGAAACAAAATTAGCCCGCTAAAAATAAAATCTGGTCGCTGGCTTGAAGTTATGGAAGCAGCACATAAATTGGGTTTGAAGACTACAGCAACTATGATGTTTGGGCATGTTGAAACACTTGAAGAAAGAATAGAGCATATGGAAAAAATTAGAAATCTTCAAGATAAATATTCTGGTTTTACAGCATTTATTTTGTGGACATTTCAAAAAGAGAATAATCCATTAGGTAGAGATGTTGCATGCAACGCCTCTACAAATGTTGATTATTTAAAAACTCTTGCAACTTCAAGAATATTTTTAGACAACATTGTTAATATCCAATCCTCATGGGTTACACAAGGAATTAAAATTGGACAATTAGCACTAAGTTTTGGTGCTAATGATATGAGTGGAACAATGCTTGAAGAAAATGTTGTAAGTGCTGCTGGGACTTCACATAAAGTCTCAATTGACGAAATTATCCATGCAATTCATGCAGCTGGTAAAGATGCTGCTCAAAGAGATACACAGTATAATGTTTTAAAGGTTATTCCAAGATTGTAATATGCCTTCCAAAAAACCTAAAATGCGATTGGACACATTGCTTTTAGAAAAGCAATATTTCCCTTCTCGCGAACAAGCACGCTCTGCAATAATTCAAGGAGCAATTTTAGTTAATAAGGATAAAATTATAAAACCAGGGACATTTATAGATCCAGCTTCTGAAATTACAGTTTTATTTACTACAAATCCTTACGTAGGTAGAGGCGGGATTAAACTAGAAGGTGCTCTTGGATATTTTGAAATTAATGTAGTTGACAAAATATGTTTTGATGTTGGAACTTCAATTGGAGGATTTACAGACTGTTTTTTAAAAAGAGGTGCAAAAAAAGTTTATGCAGTAGATGTAGGCTACGGACAATTTGATTATTCTCTAAGAAAAGATCCAAGAGTAGTTTTATTTGAAAGAACTAATGTTCGTTACTTGATGGCAGAAAAAGTTTATAACTTAAGAGAGCCAAAAGCTACAATTTGTGCTGTGGATTTATCTTTTATATCACTTTCTAAAGTATTTAAACCAATTATTGATCTTGTTGAATGTAGTGATGAAACACATATCCTGACTTTGTTTAAACCACAGTTTGAAGCATTAAAAAGTGAGGTTGGCAAAGGAGGTATCATTAAAGATAAAAGAATACATCAGGCATTACTATTAGGTTATATGGAAAATATTTCTAACCTAGGTTTGTATACACGTGGTATTGCTTCTTCACCTATTACTGGTCAAGCTGGTAATATTGAGTTTTGGTTTGATATAACATTTAATGAGAGCGATCAAGAACTGGTTGGTGAAGAAACAATACAACATGTTATTGATGAAGCACACAAAAAATTCAGCGAAATAAAATGACTGAAGGACAAAAAATAAAAAAAGTAGGATTAATTTACAATGCAAGTTGGGATGAAAATCTTGAAGTTATTAAAAAAATTGACAAATTCTTACACGAAAAAAACATAAACACATGGATTGGTAAAACTTCTGTTGAAGATAGTAATTTAAATCTATTAAATGAATTGTTAGATTTCGCACTTGTTTTAGGAGGAGATGGAACTCTCTTAGGAGCAAGCAGAGTACTTGCTCCAAAAGGAATACCAATCTTTGGAATAAATACAGGCCATCTTGGTTTCTTGACACAAACCAGTAATAAAGATGTTTTAGAGTTTGTTGAAAAAGTTTTAAATAATGAGTATAAGATAGAAGAAAGAACAATGCTTTCTGGATATATTGATAACCAAGGTCCTTTGTTTGCACTTAATGATATTGTTATTAACCGTGGCACAAGTTATAAGATGATCCATATAGCACTCAGTGTAGATGGCAAACCTGTTGCTGATTACATTGCAGATGGATTAATAATATCTACTCCAACAGGTTCAACAGCTTATGCTCTCTCAGCTGGTGGAGCTGTTATGGATCCTGAAATACATGGGATTGAGATTGTACCAATTTGTGCGCACACTCTTACAAGCAGACCACATATAATCTCTGACAACAAAACCATAATGATTACATTTAATCGTCCTCATGAAGATGCACTCTTACAATTAGATGGTCAAGAAGCTTTTAATATTAAAGATGGCACAAAAATTAAAATAAAGAGAGCTACTCACACTGCAAAGTTAATGAGATTACCCGGGAAAGAAAATGATTTTTACTCAGTAATTAGAAAGAAATTTCACTGGGGACTTACAACATATTAGAAGTAACAGGTTCCTTATCCCTGCCATTTGCTTGAAGATTCGCAAGTTTAAAACTTAACAATTAATTTTTTTCGTAGAATGCAGAATTGGGATCAAATAAAGCATTTTAGGTCTGAAAAATAGATTTTTCTGTAGGCCATTTGAAATAACCATATTGAGGAATTACTGGAAAATAAAGA
>JACPSL010000034.1 GCA_016193285.1 Candidatus Melainabacteria bacterium | reverse complement strand
TCCACACAAAGTGATACATTAACCTGAAAACATGATGAGTATTCTTCAGCGTCTCCACAAAGAGGATAGCTTAACATGCCTTCGGCATGTCAACTATCCTCCTCGGGGGCAAGCCCCCGAGATCGCCGTTGGCGGTTCGATTATTGAAAGTTCAGATAGTAAAGAGTCGAATTGCTCTATGGAATTAATTCTTGGAAATATCTCGCTAATAGCAGGTGGTAATTTACTTAATTCAACTGAAATATCTTCACCTCTATCAGATTTATCTTTAAGATAAAGAAAGATCACTGCGGTTAACTGTCCCCCAGACACTGCGTCTATTGGTGAATCATGATTTCTTAAATCTCCTGTGAATCCTCCAGCTTGAGCATTTGCGAGCCTGTCTATAAAAACCTCTCTTGAACTAAACTTAACTTCAGAATCAGCTATGTGGCTTGGTATAAGCCCTACGTAAGTTGTGCCACCTTGTTCTAGTAATGATGTTTCTTCTACTTTAGAAGAATGAGTTGCAGATTGAGCTTCTTCCCCGCCTGGGCCATCACCAGGTGGAGTTACTTTTCTGCCATAGCTAACAGGAGAATTATTACTTACTGGATTAGTCATTTGTTTATTTATAATGCTACATGCTATACAAAGTAGCTAATTGTACTTTATTTATAGATATTTTCTATCTTTATTGCAGGTACTACTCAGAGCTCTGTCATTCTAACTTTTTTTAAAAAGTTCCAATTTGAAACACTGTTTTATAGCTTTTTTCTTGCTTTTAATTCAATCAATTTTCTGGTTATTGGATTTTAGCTCAACTTTTAAAAGAGAATGACGTAGCCCTGGCTTTCGTAGAGCTGTTCCATAATATCCTTCCAAAACCTTGTACAATGTTGTGCATGATTTTTACTGATCTATAAATTAAGACTTTTTATCTGTCTCTCAAAAAAAACCTTTAGTTGTTCTTTTGTAAAATTTTCTTGTTTTAGTAGTGTAATATCTGTAATATTAACATCATCTAAATAAAGTAACTGTTCTAAAAACAAACGATCACTAAAATCATTTTTATACTTTTTCTTTGCTAATTCTATAATTTCTTTTAGCGAAGTCTGCTTTTCATAAAGCAAATAGTAAAGATCAATATAATCTTTGTATTCACCTCTTCTGCCAATTGTGTATGCTTTAATAGCACCGAGTTCTTGTACAGATGCAAGATAAAGCCCATTTAAATCTACCAAAGGCTTTACTAGCTGAAATGGATAACTAAGAAAAGTAACTTTTGTATCACTAGCAAAAAATGTTAACTCATCTGAATTATTAACAGATGGTTTGATGATAATATTTTCTGGCAATATTTTTTTTACTTCTGAATATAAAGTAGTTGGTATTTTTTTGTCTGAAAAAAAGTCAAAATCAACAGATACTCTGTGGCCTAACTGTAGTGCTAATGCAGTACCACCAGCCAAGTAATAAGATTTTAGCTTGCTTAAATGTGGCAAAAGCAGTTTACCTGTATTAGTTAGTACCTCTTGGTGCATGATTAAAATGAGGAATGGAAAAAACTGTTTGTACTAGTGGCTTTACATGCTCTCTCAATTCAGTATGAGGTAATTTCATAAGAACATCTTTGATTATTTCTTTCCCGTACAAATTCTTAATCCATCTCCAATGATCTAAATCTCCATAATTTATTGTGTTTACTATTATTGTTTTTTTGTCTAGATCTAGATTCAGTTTTTCAAAATCTTGAGACCAAAATAATGCTTTAAATGAGCTTGGCAGTTTTTTATCTTTCATATATTTATTATACCTACGGAGGGAGTGGGAATAAATGATATTGGAATCCCTGGAGAAAAAAACTTTAAAAGAGCAGATGAGCTTACGTGGTCAGAAGAAGAATTAAAGAGCGGAAAAATAGCAAAATTAAAGAGATTTCCTGGGGCTAAAATGTTGAAACTTTTCCGAATAATCGTTAATAACGAACCGGAAATAATAGCTACAAATGAGCTAGATCAATGCAATTAAGGTTAGGTGGAAAATTGAAGTGTTTCACAGAGAAATTAAACAACTTGCTTGTGAAACCGGTAAAACTATTCATCAGATTAAAAAGGAACAACTACAAGATTATTTGATTAATCAGCTTAAAAATCCTTCTGTAAAAATGGCTTTAACATACAAGTCCTGATCATAAAACTTATCCACTCAACTTCAAAATTTAAACAATGGTCTTCCAAGTAGATAGCCAACCTTGCCAGTATATTTATTTACTAGTGTTACCATTGCATGATAAAGAGCAATTGAACCAATTATCACGTGATCTATACCTGCATAATACTCAAGAGGATAATTTAATTTTACAAAAATATCTATGGTGAACACTGCCGTAATAAAGATATGAAGTAGCATTAAAACAAGTGACTTATGACCTGTTAAATAAATCATTACCGCTGAAAATATTGCATATATAGCCACTATTGGAATAAACAAGACATTATCCCAGCGGAATCCTTCAACTAATCCTAGGATTTTAACAGTAAATATTGAAGTCCAGTAAAAGCCGTACATTGTAAGAGCTGTACCTCCAAGCTGATCGTGGTATCTTATATCAACAATGCCTGCAACAACTTGAACTATTCCGGCAAAGATAAGACAAATAATTGATATTGCAAGATCATCATTATGAGGAATAATTCCCATCTGCACAAGTCCTAATGTTAGAGCACCTACAGCAAGTCCAAATAACCCAATCGATAAAACATCAATTTTTAATAGCCCATCTTTCTTATCCATTTTTACGTTACCTCCTTTTGTGCTAAAAGTACTTTACAAACTAATAAACCTTTTAATATCTGTTCAGGTGTTGGTGGATCGCCAGGAATATATAAGTCAACAGGAATAAACTGATCTACCCTTCCTAAGCATGCATATGTTGTTTCATATATAGAACCATTACATGCACCATCACCAATTGCAACTACTATCTTAGGATTTGGAGTTGCTTTATAAGTTCTTTCCATTGCAATTTTGAGATGCCTTGTAACTGGTCCAGTAACAATTAAAACATCTGCATGACGTGGTGATGCAGTAAATTCAATTCCAAATCTTGAGATGTCGTAAATTGGATTTGATAATGCAATAAGCTCAGCTTCTTCAGCATTACATGAGCCTGTATCTAGATGTCTAACTAATAATGATCGACTTAGTACACATCTTGTTTTATGATCCAATTGGTTAATTCTAGATAAATCTTTCTTGAGAATATCAACATCTAATTTTTTAAACTCAGGTTCTCTTTCTACAGTATTTCCTTTTGTAATCCAGATTTTCAATAAATCAAACATAATTTTTTTTATCTATCGACACATGCATAGCAAAGGTTAAAACTTTTGTTTACCAGTGGTCCATCTGGAACAATATTTTTTCCCATGGTAGCTTGTGCCACTCCTCTCCAATTTATGTAAGATGCGCTTCTTACATGGTATCTAAAGATTTTGTCCTCTTTGTCAAGCATTATCCAATGAACTAGTTCTCCTTTTGGAGATTCAACTATTCCAATCCCAGGATTATAGTGTGAATAAGGTTTCGTTTTTGCAAGAATATCCCCAGGGGGTAAGTCTTCTATAAGATTTTTAATTAGCCTTAAAGATTCATTTACCTCATCAATTCTTACTTTCGTTCTAGCTAATGCATCACAAGTGTCATATAGAGGCACATTTGGTTTGTACCTCTTATAAGCTAGATAAGGTGTATCATGCCTAACATCTATATCTATGCTTGAACCACGGGCAGCTGGACCTACAAGTCCTAGAGATAAAGCATTTTCCTTTGACAGAAAGCCAGTCAACTCAAGGCGATCTAATAGACTGTCTGTATTTAAAATTAATTTTGCTAGAGCATTGAAGTCAGCTTTAAATAAAACAAGTTGTAAAAATAATTGATCAAAATATTTATCAGATATATTTTTTTGTAATCCTCCAATAGTATTTAAACTTCTAAAGAAGCGATGACCAGTTAATTTATATATTTGTCTCATTATTGTTTCTCTTAGTCTTGCTGCATGTGCTGAAGCAAAACCAAAGCCACCAGCTGAGCAAATAGCCATAAGGTCTGACATATGACTTGCAAGTCTTTCAAGCTCAAGGCAAATGGTTCTAATGAATGTAGCTCTAGGTGGTGTTGAGATATTTCCTAAAGACTCAATTGCAATGCAAAAAGCAGTTGAGTGGCTATAAGAGCACATCCCACATATATTTTCTGCAATGGTTAATACCTCACCTATAGTCTTACCTTCTGCCATTTTTTCAATACCTTTATGTGCGTAAAAGAGTTGAACATCAAATTTATGAATTTCTTCTCCTAGGGCACAAAACCTAAAATGTCCAGGTTCAATAATTCCAGCATGAATTGGTCCAACTGCAATTTGATGTAATCCTTCCCCATGAGGGAATATAAACTCTATATTATGGTCAGTAATTGGAAGTTGTTTATCTTTTGGAAAATCCTTTCTCACTGGGAAGCATTTACCAGGGTGCCAGTCCCTATGAAGAACTAATGGATCAAGCTCGATGCCATCAGGAACTATGCCAAACAGATCATGAATTTCTCTTTCATACCAATTTGCATATGAAATCTTTTTACTTATTGCTGGATATGAAGGATTAAATTTACCTACATTTGATTTTAAAGTTATTATGTGATTAATTTTTTTAAGCGAGAATACAACATTAACTACATAATTTTCATTAAGCTCTCTTTTATCAGTAGCAGTAATAGTTAATAATGAAGCATTTAAGTTTGGATCCTTTATTATAAGTTCAGAAGCAATAGGTAAGAAGCTTTTGTCAATTGTAAATTCAACATGGTTTGGACTTATAAGCTTATAAATAAAGGTGTTTTCTTTAAGCAGGTTTTCAATCTGTTCAATTAAAGTACCAATCTCTTTTATCATTCCATGTTTCATATCGTATGCCCTATTGTTACTATTCTTGTTGCTTCATTTAACAGTCTTAAAAGGGGGCCTGGTATCCAGATACCTAGTATGCAAACAAGTACTAGCGGTAAAACTAAGCTTGCAACACTTGATTTATTTATTTCACTTCTAGTCAGTGCAATATTACTTTCAGTGGTACTGTTTGTTGGACCTATTGCCATCTGCAACAAATGATGACTTAAACCACCAAAAACAATGATCAAAAATAAAAGAAAGAGTATACTACCAACCCAATGATTTCCTTCAATTCCTCCACTTAAGATATAAAACTCACTAATAAATATTGAAAATGGTGGTGAGCCAGCAAGTGCAAGGCCACCAACTAAGAGTACAATCCCACTTATTGGCATAACTTGAATAACACCCTTAATATGTTCCATATCTTTTGTGTGAAATTTAAGTGCAAGGTTTCCTGAAGTAAAGAACATAAGAGACTTTACCATTGCATGATTTATCATGTGAAATAATGCACCAAAGATAGCTAAAGGATTTGCAAAGCCAATTCCACAGGTGATTATTCCAATATGTTCTAAACTATGATATGCAAGAAGCCGTTTTATATGTCTTTGTACAAGAATAAATGGTACTGAAATGCCAATTGATAAAAGTCCAAAAACTAAAATTAATTTATTTGTAAAACCATTTCCTACTGAGAGGTTAGTAATAATTGCAAATCTAATAATTCCGTAAATTCCACACTTAATAAGTACACCGGAAAGAAGTGCACTAACAGGTGTAGGTGCTTCGCTATGTGCATCTGGAAGCCAGGTATGCATTGGAGCAAGACCTGCTTTAGTTCCAAGACCTATGAGTATAAAAATGAATGCTACTTTCATCAGGTCTGGGTCAAGTTTGTGAGAAATCGTAATTAAATAATTCCAGTTTAATCCTACAGACTTAACTCCTCCTGCATGAGTAACACCGTAGTAGGCAAGAACAATACCGATCATTGCAAATGCAATACCTACCGTACAGAGAATAATATATTTCCATGCAGCTTCAACAGGAGCTTCTTTGTTATAATAACCAACTAAAAAAGCAGAAACTAAAGTTGTAAGTTCTATAGCAATCCATAAGACCCCAATGCTATTTGCTGTTACAGTCAGAAGCATTGAAAAAACAAATGCGTTTAGCAAGAAATAATATCCTTTTAATTTCCATATGTTGTGTATTTTTTCTTCAACCTCATTTGTCATATAACCAATTGAATAAATCGAGACTATAGTACTAACCAGAGTAATTAGAAAAATCATTAATCCACTTAGTGCATCAAGGTAAATAAAATCTTTGAATGTGCCAATGGAGCCGGAATCTAATATGTCGTTGATAATAAAAAGCCCTAGTATAAATAAGCAAACCATCCAAAAAGTTTGTACTAAGCCAATAACATTTTTGTTCTTCGGCAATAAAGATGAAAATGCTGCTAAAGCTGGGATGCTATAAAGTAACGTTATCTTATTTACATCCATTTTTATCCTCTAAGATTTGTCAATTCCTCTACATTTATAGTTTCAAAGGACTGTCTTATTCTGTACACCCAAACGCCCATTACAAGTGCTCCAATTAATAAATCAAGTAATATACCCATCTCTACTACATATGGCATTTCAAATATAGTGTTAATTGTTAGAGCAAAAATGCCATTTTCCATAACATAAAGTCCAATAATTTGGGTCAATGCTTTTTTTCTTGTCATCATAATAAAAAGCCCAATTAAAATTACAGAAATAGAAGTACTGAGTAAGCCGCTGGATAACACGTGCAGTTCTTTTTCTATTCCAAATTGTGGAATAGTTTCAAAAATTAGTGCGGCTATAGCACAGTTTATAAGCATTGAAACTGGCAAGCTAATATACGTCTCTATTTCCCTATTTATTTGTATTTGTTTTAGAACAAACATTAGTATTGCTGGGATTAAGATGCATTTGCTTAGAAAAATAATTGCACAAACAATAGAAGTATGAGGGCTTTGATTTATTGAACCTATTATAAACATGATTGATACAAGGCTTAGGGATTGAATTACAAAAAGTCTAATCATGGTTTCGATTCTGCGACATCCAGACATTAAAATGCTTATCAAAAGGACAATTCCAACCAGGTAGCTAGATAATCCTTCAAGGGTATGTTCTGAAAGTAATTGAGTTAGTGGAAGGTTCATATTCCTAGTCCTTCTCCTTTATAGATATTAATCACAAGAGCAATTATGGACATAATAAATGCAGCAATAAGAATGTCACGAACTCTAAATAATCTAACCTTAGCAACTGTAGTTTCAACAAATGCAATAATGGTACTAACAGCCAAAACTTTTAAGAGATATATGACTGCTGCAATAAATAAACTTACAAAAGTAAAACCAGGTGTTGTATACCAAGGAAATAAAAGATTTGCAATTAAGGAAATAATAATTAATTGTTTAAGCCAACTGGATAAAAACATGATGCCAAGCTGTTTACCAGAGTATTCTAAAAGCATTCCTTCATGAATCATGGTTAATTCATAATGGGTTTCTGGATTGTCAAAAGGAACCCTGCACATCTCAGCCATACTTGCTATAAAAATTGCAATTAATGAAAGAATATATGGTGGTGTATATAAAGCAATTCCTTTATTAGACAATTGGTTTACTATCTCAAAGATGCTGTTAGTTCCATAAATACACACAAAAATAAATAAAGGAAGTAGAATCACTGGTTCAATTAAAGTTGCAAACATTAGTTCTCTACTGCTTGCCATACTACAGAAGCTGCTTCCTGGTTCAAGTGCTGCCGAAGTCATAAAAAATCTGCCTAAGCCAAATAGATAGATGAAAAGTATTATTCCTCCGAGTGAAATCATGAACTCTTTTGAGCTAATGGTTGGTATAAGTAATCCTGCTGTTATTGTTGTACTAAAAACAATAAGTGGTGTTGCTAAAAATAACCAAGATGTTTGTTTTGAAACTACTGTTTCTTTATGAAAATATTTTGCTAAATCATAATAGCCTTGTAAAAGAGGAGGACCAACACGTCCTTGTATTATTGCTTTAATCTTTTTTATGTAGACATTTATAAATGGTGAAAGTATTAAAAGAAGTCCTATATGGACTAAAAATAAAGTGGCATATTGTAATGTAGTATTATTCATAACCTAAGCCATATAAGACAAAAAACCAATGCAAGAAAAATATATAAAAGATAGATTTGTAATACTCCTGATTGAAGTGGTCTTATTTTGTGAGAAAGATTTACAAGACTATTAACTATAGGCAGATAAATGTAATCATGATAAAAACTTTCTGGTGTGTGAAGTTCTGAGAATATCACTCTTAGTGGTTGTAAAAAGCCTTTTGGTGTATGCCCGAACTCTGGTTTTGGTTTAACTCCACAGCTCCATGTTTCATCTTTGCGAATAGGTACTTTAGAGCCTAAGTTGTTAAAAGCTATGTAAACCAAACAAAGAATTATTAATAATAAAACAAAAACTAAAGCTGGTGAAAGTGTAGCAAAGTTATTAGATCCTAGCTTTATAGAGAAGTTATTAGAATTAAATAAACTATCAAAGGTAATTATTGATGTAGCATCAAGACCAATTATTGAAAAAGTTACTGTCTTAATAAGTAAGAAAACAATATTTGGGAAGACTCCTATAACCAAACATGAAAATGCCAGAATAGACATACTTAAAATCATAGATGGTGTGGCTTCCTGTGCATGAATTGCTTGATGTGATCTGGGCATTCCTAAAAATATTCCACTAAAGGTTTTTACAAATGTTGCAATGCATATTGCACCTACAAATCCAAGAAGACTGGCATAAATAGGTGAAATAAGTTTTAATATTTCTGATTTAATTTGAAACAAAAGAAGTACCGATTGAAAAGTAAGCCATTTACTAATAAAACCATTAAAAGGAGGGAGTGCAGAAATAGCAAGTGAACCAATAAGAAATAGAAAAGCAGTTTTTGGCATTAGCTTAATTAAGCCTCCTAATTTTTCAATGTTTCTGGTGTGAGTACTAGATACAATTGAACCTGTACAAGTAAACAATAGTCCTTTAAATATAGAATGATTTAAAGAATGAAATAAGGCAGCCACTAAAGAAATAGTAGCTAAAACTTTTTGGTCAAAGCTGTAAAATATCATAGAAGCACCAATTGAAAGTAAAATCACACCAATATTTTCTATACTGCTATAAGCTAAAATTCGTTTAATATCAACTTCGGAAGAAGCAAAAATTATTCCTAATACCGCAGTTATGATTCCTATAAAGACAACAATTATTCCCCACCAAGAAGGAAATGGGCTTAGAAAGTCAAATATAAATCTTAGTATGCCGTATATTCCTGTTTTAATCATTACTCCTGACATAAGAGCTGATATGTGGCTTGGTGCAGCTGGATGTGCTTCTGGGAGCCAAATATGCAAAGGTATAATTCCAGCCTTAGTACCAAAACCCAGTAAAATAAATAAAAATAAAATTGCTTTTAAAGAATCAGGCATTAAGTTTGAAACTCCATCAAAAGATGAAAATGAAAAACTTCCAGTATATTTAGCAAAAATAAGAAATGTCAGAAGAAGGAATGCTGAACCAATATGTGTCATTAAAAGATAGACAAAACCTGCTTTTTTGGAATCAATGCTTTTTATATCAAATATCACAAAAGCAAAAGAAATAAGTGTCATTAATTCCCAAAGTATTAAGAACTGGAAACCGTTCCCTGATAAAACCACAAGAAGCATTGAAAGAATAAACAGATGGTACAGAGCACACAATAGACTCAGATTCTTTTCCATATACTCTGATTTAAGGTAACCAATTGAATAAATTGAAACTGGAATTACAAGTAATGAAATTAGGAAAACAAAGAAAGCAGAAAGTGGGTCAATAACTAATTCTACTTTTCCAATTGGAAATCCCAGCTGATGACTAAGAATGTATGAATGTTGGTTTGTGAGGGAAAGAGTTGAACTTATTAAACTAAGAGTAGATGCAATAATTGCCAGAGCGCTAGATGCAATAATTGAAAAAACTTTAGACTTAAAACAAATAAGGAACGCAAAAATCACTCCAAGAACAAATATAAGGAACGAATATTTGAGTAATAATGCTTCTAATGCCATTTTTAATACTATGCCTTCCTTTCTTGTTATTTATTTTGCTTAATAAGTCTCTTATTCCAGCAAGTTGGTTATTAAATATGACTTTTGCTATGTCAAGAAGTTTGAATATGGTTGGATCTTTAATTGAATAAAAAACGTTACTTCCTTCTTTGCGAGTGTTTACTATATTATTTGCTCTTAATATAGCTAGTTGTTGAGAGACATTCGGAGCTTCTATATCTAAGATTTCTCTTAATTGATTTACAGTATGTTTGCCATTACGTAGTGTATCTATAATTTGGATTCTTATAGGATTAGCCAATGCTTTAAAAAATTCTGCCTTAAATTCACTTGGTTGTTTCAAGATTTTTTCCTATCTGCGAATATTCGCAGATATTTATATATTAACATTAATAATTGATAAGTGCTTTCCTGAGAAAAACTTTTGTCAATGAAAATACTAATTTAAACTTACTCCTTTAAATCCAAGACCTAATTAAACAAATGGTAAGTTACAAGTAGTAAGTAAAAATAAAAAATTACATTGACCTATGTGAGATTCGAACTTTTAAATGTCGAATATTAAAGAGTTAAGGCAATTTGTGGAAATAGAATTTCTGCTCAAAATTGTTTGGAGATAAGCTTTAATTCTAAGGTGTATTTTTAACAACGGAGACGGTGAGATTCGAACTCACGTGACAACTTTCGTCATCAAACTGATTTCGAGTCAGCCCCGTTATGACCACTTCGGTACGTCTCCTTATTGTTTTATTGTAAACTATTAGCATGTATGAATTAAAAGAAATAATCAGAAATATAAAGCTTCTTGTTCTTGATGTAGATGGGGTTTTAACTGATGGGTCACTTTACTATGACAAAAATGGTGAACATGTAAAAAAGTTTAACGTTCGTGATGGTCAAGGAATTAAGCTTGCACAAGCTTATAGCTTAGAATTAGCAATTATAAGTGCACGAGAATGTGAAATTCTAAATAATAGATTAAGTGAATTAAGTGTTAAGCATATTTATCAACACTGTTATGATAAAGGGAAAAAAATACAAGAATTATCTAAAGAATTAAAGATTTCATTGCAAGAAATTGCTTATATTGGAGATGATATTTTAGATGTACCACCACTTGAAATCGTAGGATTACCAGTCTGTCCAAAGGATGCACATCCTTCAGTAATTTCAAAAGCAAAATTAATAACTGAAGCTAAAGGTGGGCATGGTTGTGTTAGAGAAATTATTGATTTAATTTTAAAAGAACAAGGAAAAATGACACTTTAGTGTCATTCAGATTGTGTCGTAATATCGAGTTTTTTAACAGACCCCTTTACGTGCTAAAATCTAGACATAAAGACAAACCAAAAATGTTAAATGAAGTCAACCACTCAAAAGAAACAATCTCACATAGTACTTACAGGAAACCCTAATGTTGGGAAATCAGTATTTTTTAATTACTTAAGTAGTCTATATGTTGATGTAAGTAATTATCCAGGAACGACTATAGAAATTACAAGTGCTGAGTTAAATAAAAACAACAAAAATATATTAATAAAAGACACTCCTGGAATTTATGGAGTAAGCAGTTTTAATGATGAAGAAAAAGTAGCTAGGGATGAAATTTTATTTGCAGATTTAATTATAAATGTTGTCTCTGCAATTAGTCTGGAAAGAGATTTGTTTTTAACAAAGCAGTTAATCGATATGGGCAAACCAATGATTGTAGCAATTAACCAAATGGATGAAGCCAAAGCAATAGGTTTAGAAATTAATATTAAAAAGTTAAGTAAGATTCTTGGACTACCTGTTTATCCAACAGTTGCAATAACTGGAGAAGGAATGGAAGAAGTTAAAAAAGCTATTTTAACTTCTTTTGATAACGGAGATAAAGAAGAAAAATTTGGCAAAGTTGATCCTGTATTAAAAAGTGCATTAACTGAATTATTACCACAAGTTAGTAATCAAGCAGAAGCATTGCTCTTACTTGAAGGAGATTTAGTAATTGCTGAACGCCATAAAATTAAACCAAGAAACCAAAGAAATGAAATTTATAGCCAAAGGAGAAAAGATGTAAATGAAATTGTTTTAAAGGTAATCTCTACTAAGAGTAAAGAAGAAAGATTAATAAGTAGGTTTTCCAATCTTTTAATAAATCCGTTATGGGGAACTATAGTTGCAGCACTAATAGGATTTTTATTCTTATATCAATTTCTTGGAATCTGGATTGGTAGAGATGTTGTAGATTTAACTGAAAAAAAAGTTATGAACACATACTATGAACCATTTATAAAGGAAACAACTGGTTTATTTTTTCCAGTTGAGGTTAAAGTTAAAGATAAAATATTTAGTTTTCCATATGGATTTCTTGTTGACAAAGAAAAATATAATCAGCTAAAAAAAATAAGAAATAAAGAATATTTTTTTGGATCAAGTGATTATATAGAACATAGAACTCAAAGCTCAAAGCTCCCCAATAATATTTACAGTGCAATTGGAATAATCTTATCAGGTAAGTATGGCATCCTTACGCTGACTGTAACTTATTTAATTGGTTTATTACTTCCTTTAGTTATTGCATTTTATGCTGCACTTGCAATTTTAGAAGACAGTGGATATTTACCTCGCCTGGCTGTATTAGTTGATGGACTATTAACAAGAATTGGTATGAATGGAAGAGCAATCATTCCACTTGTTTTAGGACTTGGTTGTGTAACAATGGCAACAGTTACAACAAGACTTTTATCAACAAGACGTGAAAAATTAATAGCAACAATAATATTAGGCTTTGCAATACCATGTTCTGCACAACTTGGTGTAATTCAAACTCTCTTAGCTAAGAGTAGCGGAATTAAAGGTTGGTTAATTTGGCTATCAGTAATTAGTCTTGTTTTAATGATAACCGGATATGTGATGAACAAATTTTTACCAGGAAAATCAACTCCTCTTTTAATTGATTTACCTCCTTTAAGATTTCCTAGGCTTAAAAATATTTTTTACAAAACAAAAACCAAGGTTCAATTTTTTATGACTGAAGCAATACCACCATTTTTCCTGGCTGCCTTTATTGTTTCAGTTATGCAAGTCATAGGACTTTTAAATAAGATTATTTTATTTCTTGAACCAATATCAATAAACCTTTTACGCCTTCCTAAAGAAGTTTCAATCTCGTTTATCCTTGGTATGGTAAGAAGAGACTTTGGTGCATTTGGATTAACTGAACTACCTATGACTAGCACTCAAATTACAGTTGCAAGTGTAGTTTTAACTTTGTTTGTACCATGTATTGCAACTGTATCTGTCATGGCAAAAGAACAAAACTGGAAAGTAGCATTAGGAGTATGGCTTTCTTCAATTGTTCTTGCTATTTCTGTTGGCAGTATACTTGCTAGAATGTTATAAAGTTACAGTTTATGTCAGAATGTCAAACAATTAATTGTCCTACTTGTGATTTCAAACTTGATGAAATCTTTATAGAACAAAAATGTCCAAGATGCCAGACATTAATTGAATCAAAATTTATTTGTGGAAGTTGTCATCATTGTAGTGAAATGGTTTCATCATTATTCCACCCATATAATTTTAGAAATTAATTTTTCTCCTTTATCTTCGTTATCTTCGTCGAGTTGGATTATTCTATATCCAGGTATTGTTTTGTCTACTATAAACTCATTACAATCAGAACGCACCTGGTAAGCTGTTGATGGAGAACTAGCATATAAAAGATCACTTTCTTGTTTTTCAAAGACCTGATGTATATGACCAAATAAAACAGCTTTTATTTGTTTATTCTTTAAAACAATATCATTAAAATGCTTTGCTTCTTTTAACATCATCTTATCCATCCAAGAACTATTAATTTTGATCGGGTGGTGATGTGTAAAAATAACAGTTGATTTGTTCTTATTAATTTTTAAAATATTTTCTAAATTTAACAATTGTTTTTCAGACAAACTGCCGCTATCTTCTGGATAAACCGAAGAATCAATAATATATAAAAACCAATTCCCAAGCTCTATACAATAATCAACACTATTCTTTATCCAGTTATAATCAAATACTTTATTAATAACATCAACATCATCATGATTGCCCGGAAAAATACAATATTTAATTCCTGATTTATTTAAAAGATTTGCTAAGTGTTGATATGATTCAAAAGTACAGTCTTGCGACAAATCACCACTTAAAATTAATAAATTAGGCTTTAGTGTTAGTTTTGAAATATTGTCAAAAACTTTTTTTAGGTTTAAATAAGAATTTGCACCATTGATTTTTCTATTCTTATCACCAAATAAATGTGGATCAGAAATTTGAATTACACAGTTCTTAAAAGACATAGATTTTTTTGATTCTACAACTTTACTAACTAAAAATCAGGTCTTTTTGCTTTAAGTCTAAACAAATCTTTTTTACTGCCTCTGCAAGTCCTAAAGGAAATATTGCTTCTACAATTTTGGGAAGATCTTCATATAAGAGATTATTTGCAACCATGGGATGACACCCTTTATTTGTAGAACATACAGGAATACCATTAGAATCATATCCATCTCTCATAAATTTAATGATTTTAAGAGCTAAATCTACAAATAGTGTTGGAGTTACATTAAAAGGAAGTCGTCTAATTAATATAACAGTAAATTCTATTGCATTTTTTCTTGGAAAACCAAATAGAACTTTATCAAGCGGAGAACTAAAAATTGCCTCTGCTTTTTTTGAATAAACAAATTGTAGTTGTTTTTTTACAGAGGAAATATCTATTTTTTTTATGTCTGAGATATCAAAGTTCTCACTTTGATTTATCTCTTCATTTATAGTAGACATATGTACTATTTTTGAATATGAATTACTACTTGTTTGTGTTTTTTCCATAACTTATCTACAATAGCTAACAATATACATTGCTTACAAAAAATATACAACTAAGATTAGATTAAACCTTAATTAAGATCAAGTTAAAACAAATTTCAAATTTGTTTTACTTTATATCTTTGCTAAAAGGTGCTCCAATTGCTGCTGTTAATCCTCTCGACAGATCTCTAAAATCAATAAATAAACCTTTTATAACTCTTTCAAATAAAAATCCTTTTTTTCTTTCTGCATAAGCTAGTCTCTTGTCATGTTCTTCTAATTGAGTTTTTTGTTTTGCTACTTGTTCTTCTAGGGCAGTAGTTCTTGTATCAATTGCTGTAATTTTACCTTGCAGCTCATCAACACGTGTTTGAATTGTTTTTAATTCATTTGAAAATTCATCTAAAAGTTTTGCTAATTTTGCAAGATCATCTCTATCTTGACCAATCTCATCACTAAAATAAGTAGCTAAGTCATAAACTGCAGCAGCAAGTTCAAACCGAGTAGTTGGTTTTTTACCTTTGTAAGTATTGTCTGGATATCCTTCTAATACATCATATTTTTCAACTAACTCTTTAACAGCATTAAAAGCCCATACATCACTTTCTACATCTGGTAATTCATTTATTGCTACTACTGTTGCATCACGTTGCTTTGCTGCTTGACCATAAGCACTTTTACTAGAAGTAAAAAAAGTAAAAATTAATCCAGTTAATATGATTGGCAAAACTGTAAGCTTAAATGTCATTAATTTTTCTCCTTATAATTTCATCATTATATCTTAGTCCTTAGCGATAGCATAAAGTCATTACCAATTGCTTTGTAATTAAATAATTTAAACTTATATGCTTCATCAATTTTTTTAATTTGACTTTGACCAAAATCAAGACTTGAAATTGTACTATTGTCACCAAATACTTTTGGTGAAATAAATAAAATATATTCATCAATTAAATTATTTATAATCAACTCCCCACCTAATTTTGGACCAGCTTCAACAAGAACACTTAAAATTTCTTTTTTACCAAGTTCAAAAAAAAGCTCTTTTAAATTTAATTTGCCACTATTTGTCTCACTTAATTCTATAATATTTAACTTAGTATTATTCTTTAAATAATGATTTAATTTATCTTTTGGGTGCCCTGACTTTGTAACTAAAATAACTTCTGCATTATTTTTATAGACATTTGCCCCTGGACTTGTAGTTAGATTTGTGTCAAGAATTATCCTTAATGGGTTTCTACTATCATTAATATCTCTTACTGTTAACTTAGGATTATCGACTTCAATTGTACTTGCACTAACCATTACAGCATCATATATATTTCTTAATTTGTGTACTTCTTGTCTTGCAGGTTTTTCTGTAATCCATTTACTTTCTTTATTT
Source organism: Candidatus Melainabacteria bacterium (assembly GCA_016193285.1). NCBI lineage: Bacteria > Bacillati > Candidatus Melainabacteria > Candidatus Melainabacteria bacterium. The sequence continues at coordinate 11,224 of JACPSL010000034.1, read as the reverse complement.
ATTAAAGCTATTTTCCCATCTAGTGTTTGTGCTTGTTTTAAAGTTACCCAAGGAAGCTTTGTTTTCATCCACTTAAAAAAAAATTTATTTAATTCTAATCCTTCTTGTTCTAAAACAGTTGAAATTACTTTTATATTATTTTCAATTAATTTCTTTTCTCCCTGCTTATTAACTTGTGAGTTTGGATCATAATTACAAAACACTACTTCTTTAATTTGACTTTTAATAATTAAGTCAGTACAAGGAGGAGTCTTACCAACATGACAACATGGTTCTAAATTTACTATTAAGGTTCCATCCTTCACTAATTCACCTGCTTGTTTAATAGCTATTACTTCAGCATGTAGCATGCCAGCTTTTTTGTGATAACCTTTTCCAATAGGGATTCCATTCTTATCTAAAACAATTGCACCTACAACTGGATTAGGGGATGTCCTACCAAGCCCAATTTTTGCAAGGGTAAAACATTCTTGCATAAAATATTCTACTGGAGTTTCTTCTACATCATTTTTGTACATAACTTACAGGCCCTAAAGGATTATTTACTCTTACTGTCCTCCTGCTAACAACAATTGGAAAATTTAAACCTGATAATTCAGCTAAAACACTTATAAAATATAAGCCACTCATATTTTGAGAATTTAATTCAATGTTTCCCGAAAACTCACCCTTAGAATTTACTTTTATACCACGTTTTAATGGTATTTCTTTAGGTGGGCCGGATTGAATTGAATTTATAAGTACAGGAGCAAGTATTGCTGAAGCTCCACCAGTAAAAGGTGCAGCACCAATTGCACCAATAACTCCTAAACCACTTAAAATCTTAATAAAATTATTTTTCGAAGTGTCAGCAAAAGCAATATAATCCTGTGGAGGGAAATATGGCTTCAAATCTTCACTGTCAAAATTACTATTATTTCTATTATTTATCTTTGTCTTATAATCGTTATCAAAATATGCAATTGAAACTGCTTTAAACTTAAAAGGTGGATTAATCTTGCCACTTATAGTTAACTTTTCACCAAAGGATAATACTGGCTTTAGCGGTTCAAACTCGCCACCTTTTGTAATAAACTCAATTACTGATGCAAATTGTTTTTTATCTTTAGATAATGAAAAACTACAACCAATATGACTTATATAAGGACTGTATAAAATCTGTGAGTCATCAGTATGAAGTGAAATAGCTTGAATAAGTTGTCTGGCTAAAAGTTCGTTTAGTTTTATTTTTTTAGAATCTCCCAGATCTTCTTTATCTCCATCAAAACCTTTTATAACTTCAACGGTTGCACCTGTACCACCATTTAATGTATATCTTTCATCAGGAGATTTGTTCTCTTCATTATAAAAAGAAAGATAACCCATCCGTACTAAATTAGAAGCATGCTCACGAGCTACTTTTTCACCAATACTATCTCTTACAAGAGGAAGCAAGCCCATAAAATTTCTTTCTTCATTTATTAATTGATAAATTAGTTCTTCAAATTGTTCAGGATTAATTTCTGTGGTTTGAATGATATTGTTATTGTTATTTAAATTTGTTTCATTGTCCTGGGGAATTAAATAATTATTTATAATTTCAATTCTCTCAGCAGGAGTCTTAGCAGTACTTGTTTTTGCAAAAATACTTTTTTCAATTTTTGTTAATCTTTCATTTATACTTAAATCAGAAAAAGACTTACCAAATATTAATTCTTCAATCCTGAAAACTTCAGAAGTATCATTGGCAAGAACAAAAGAAAAAGAAGTAAAGAAGCAAAGAACAAGGGTAATAATAAGAAATAACTTCATTCTTTTAATCTCCTGGATACATCGCATCTATAATCCTTTTGTACTTTTCTTCAACAAATTTTCTTTTTACTTTTAATGTAGGCGTAATTTCACCTGTTTCAATTTTAAAATCATTTGGAAGTATTGTAAATTTTCTAATTTGCTCATAGTCAGAAAAGTTAGAAGTTCTTAGCTTAATTTCTTCATCAATAAGATGAATTATCTTAGAATTAACATTTAAGTTATTTGTTTTTTTGTAATTAATATTATTTTTTTTTGCAAAATCAATAACTGCTTGCTCATCCAATGTTATTAAAGCACATAAATATTTTCTTTTATCACCAATTACTACTGCATTACTTATATAAGGAGAATTTTTTAAGGAGTTTTCAATATTTTGAGGTGCAATATTTTTACCTGCTGAATTAATAATAATATCTTTTTTCCTGTCTGTAATTTTTAAAAATCCATCACTGTCTACTATTCCTATATCTCCTGTACAAAACCATCCGTCCTGAAAAGCTTCTTTGGTAATTTGCTCATTCTTATAATATCCACAAAAAACATTTGGACCTTTAATTAATACTTCACCATCATTTGCTATTTTTATTTCAACATTAGGCAAAGCTTTACCAACAGTACCAATTTTAAAATCTTTTAAAGTATTAACTGTTGCTGGTGCTGAAGTTTCAGTTAAACCATATCCTTCAAGTACAGGAAATCCTATCAGATGAAAAAAATTAGCAACTTCTATAGATAATGGAGCACCACCAGAAACAAAATACTTTAGTGTAGGTGAAATGCTTTTTCGAATAGCTGGAAATATAATAGTTTTTGCTAAATAACAAAGAAAAATATTTTTTTTCTCATTTTTTGAAAAAGCTAAATCAATTAATTTCTTTTTAAATCCTGTTATTGAAGCTAGCTGCATTTTTACCTTGCTATAAATTTTTTCCAAAAGTCTTGGTACAACCAGCATGATAGTTGCTCCTGAATCTTTAAGTGCAGCTCCTATTTGATCAACACTTGAACAATAAGAAATAGTTGCACCTGTAGAAATTGTGTAATAAAGCCCTCCTACTCTTTCAAATACATGAGACAAAGGTAAAAATGAAAGAAATTTATCAGTTGGTTTTAAAGGTAAAACTTGAGGTAAAACACTTATAACACTTAAAATATTTTTATGAGTTAAAATTACACCTTTAGGTTGACCTGTAGTTCCAGAAGTATAAATTATAGTAGCGATGTTATCTTTATCTACATTTTTAAGATGATGATCAACCAAGTAAGGATCTTTTGAAAAATTTAATTTTCCTTTATCCATTAATCTCTTCAAATTTATTATTCTTGGATCATTTTGTGGAATATCACCTTTATCTTCAATTACAACAGCATAAGTGATTCTTGGTAGTTGCTCCCACTGGGATCTTATTTTTTGAAGTTGTCCTTTATCTTCTAGAATAATAATCTTAGCTTCAGAATTATTTAATATATAATTTACTGCCTCATCACCTAAGGTTGGATACATAGGAATAACAATCCCGCCACAAGTTAATATAGCTAAATCACAAACAGCCCATTCATACCTTGTCTCTGATAAAATTGCAACTTTATCGCCCTTTCTTAATCCTAGTTCAATTAAACCGTATGTAAGCTCATATAAAATTGTTTTTAAATGCTGCCAAGTTATACTTCTGTAAGGCTCATGGCGTCTTAACCTATACTCAACAGCTATTTTATTCTTACATTTATTAGACTGATTTATAAAAAGCTCTGCTAAATTCCTTGATATCATATAGATATTCTAACTGATCTAACAAAAAGGAAAAAGCAATGAATGTAATATTAGATAGCAATGAAGTAACAAAAACTTTAAGAAGATTAGCTCATGAAGTAATAGAAAATTATGTTGATCTAAGTAACTTAGTGATTGTTGGGCTTGTTACAAGAGGTGAGTACCTAGCTAAAAGATTGAGTGAAATTATTTCCCAAATTGAAAAAGTACAAATTCCTTATGGACATCTGGATGTAACATTATATAGAGATGATTTGGATCACAGAAAGTCTTTAAAGCCAAGTAAATTAAGTATGCTGCCAAATATTGATAATAAGCATATTTTATTAGTTGATGATGTTTTGTATGAAGGCAGGACAGTAAGAGCTGCATTAGATGCCTTAAAAGATTTTGGCAGACCTTCTTCTGTAAAATTATTAGTTCTTGTAGATAGAGGTCATAGAAAATTACCTATTAGTGCTGATTTTGTTGGTAAAAATATTCAGACAAATCCAAATCAAATAGTAAAAGTTTTTGTTTCTGAAGTTGATAAAAAAGATTGTATTGAAATATTAGATGAAGGAAAGGTTAAATCAATTTAAGAAATTGAGTACAAGAGAAACAATTATAGAAACTAAAAGCTTAACAAAACACTTTCCTGTTCAACATGGTTTTTGGTCAAGAACTACAAACTATGTACAAGCAACAAACAATATAAATCTACAAATTGAAAAAGGACAAATAATTGGAATTGTTGGAGAGTCAGGATGTGGTAAGTCTACGCTGGGGAAATTAATCCTAAGACTTTTAGAACCTACTTTAGGTGAGGTTTTATATAAAGGTATAAATATTCATTCTCTTTCTAACAAAGAACTAAAAAAACTTAGAGAAAAGCTACAAATAGTTTTCCAAAATCCATACTCAAGCTTAAATCCTAGAATGAAAATTCAAGAAATTATAAGTGAACCAATTTTAGTTCATAAAATCATAACTAACGGAGGGAAAAAAGAAAAAGTAAGGGAAAGAGTTTTAGAACTTTTAAGTCTTGTAGGTTTAGAAGATAAACTTAGTAATAAATATGCTCATGAGCTATCTGGTGGACAAAGACAAAGAGTTGCAATTGCAAGAGCACTTGCATTAAACCCGGAATTTTTAATTCTGGATGAACCTGTTAGTGCATTAGATGTATCAGTTCAAGCACAAATATTAAATTTGTTATTAGACTTACAAAAAAAACTTAATTTAACTTATTTATTTATTTCACATAATCTTTCAGTTGTAAGTTATATTTCAACGCATATAGCTGTAATGTATTTAGGACATATCGTTGAAATTGGACAAAAAGAACTGGTTATAAATAACCCACAACATCCATATACTGTAGCTTTATTAAGTGCAGCACCAAGATTAGCAATCAGCAATCAGCAGTCAGCAATCAGCAATAAAATTGTTTTAAGCGGAGAAATTCCAGATCCATCAAATCCACCTAGTGGTTGTGTCTTTAGAACAAGATGCCCAATTGCAAGGGATAAATGTTCAGTTGAAGTCCCTCTTCTTATAAAACATAATGCTCAACTTGTAGCTTGCCACTATGGAGGAGAACTTAAAGAGAACCAGACTATAGACTATAGACTATAGACCTAGGAAAAGTCTTTGGTCTTTGGTCTATGGTCTTTGGTCTATTTCTACTGCTCCTTCAATTGTAGTATGTTCTAACTGGTTTAAATATTCTAATCGTTTTCTTTCTGCTTCAGCAAAATTTGATGCTTCAACTGTAAACATTTTTATAAAACTTAGAGGGATTAAATTTTTAGAAAAATTTCTAAAGATTGGATTGTCATCTGGTTCATAACTTTCTAGTTCAACATAATCTTGTCCAACTCTTATAACTTTTCCAACAATGCTACTACTATCATGGAAGTAAACTTTTATCCATTGTTTATTTTCTGCTGTTCTTTCTAATCTGCTTTTTATATTCATGGGATTTATTCTAAATCAATGTTTTTTATATTTCAAGAGGTATTGGTGTTAATATATTCATATTATGAACCTAGAATCTATGGGTTATTACGGAAAATATGGTGGTACATTTGTTCCTGAAACAATAATGCCCGCTCTTGAAGAGTTAGAAATAGCTTTTAATAAATGTAAAAATAACAAGGAATTTAATTCTGAATTAAATTTACTTTTAAAATCTTATGCTGGAAGACCTACTCCACTTTATTTTGCAAAAAGATTAACTGAATATTTTAATAAGGGAAGGATCTATTTAAAGAGAGAAGATCTTTGTCACACTGGAGCTCACAAAATAAATAATTGTATTGGACAATCGCTACTTGCAAAAAGGCTTGGTAAAAAACGAATCATAGCAGAAACTGGTGCAGGACAACATGGAGTAGCAACAGCAACTGTATGTGCACTGCTTGGTCTTGAGTGTGAAATATTCATGGGTAAGATTGACATGAAGAGGCAAGAGTTAAATGTATTTAAAATGGAGTTATTAGGAGCTAAAGTAATTCCAGTTTCAATTGGTTCACAGACATTAAAAGATGCAACAAGCGAAGCAATAAGAGATTGGATTACAAATATTAAAAACACTCACTATATTATAGGTTCAACTGTTGGACCACATCCCTATCCAACAATTGTTGGTTATTTCCAGTCTGTAATTGGAAAAGAATTACAAAAACAAATTAATAAAACACCTAATTACATTATTGCTTGTGTTGGTGGTGGATCAAATTCAATTGGGATATTTTATCCATATCTTGGAAATAAAAATATAAAATTAATTGGCATTGAGGCGGGTGGTATCTCACTAACAAATGGACATCATGCTGCTACTCTTACACTTGGAAAACCAGGAGTCTTACATGGTTCATTTAGTTATTTATTACAAGACAAAAACGGACAAGTTAAAGAAGCTCACAGTATTTCAGCAGGTTTAGATTATCCAGGTGTAGGACCACAACACTCTTACTTAAAAGATAAAAGAATTGTTATATATAAAACAATTTCTGATAAAGAAGCTTTATGGGGGTTTAAGCTTTTATCAAAATTAGAAGGAATAATTCCTGCATTAGAGTCTGCGCATGCAATAGCTTATTTAAAATATTTAATGCCAAAAACAAAAAAGAATGAAATTGTTATTATAAACCTCTCAGGAAGAGGAGACAAGGACATTAACACAGTCAGGAATTTTTTGTAAAATCTGCTATTTTAAATCCTGTTAATTCTGCTAGTTTTTTCGCACATTGCCATTTTGCATTTTCAAGATTACGATCCGGATAAAATAATTTTCCAATTTTTACTGTGACAGGTCCAAATAATTTATTTGATCCAACTATTCCAACTGGTAGAATCGGAATACTATTTAAATTTGAAATATAAGCAGGACCAATATTTGGTTTTCCTAGAATTCCCGGTGTTTTATTTCTTGTTCCTTCAAGAAATGTTCCAATGCACCAACCTTTATTAACAATTTCTTTAGTTGCTTTAATTGTTGTCTTTTCAACTTTTTCTCTGTCAACAGAAAATGCTCCAAGTCTTGTAATAGCCCACCCTAAAACAGGCATTGAAAATAATTCTTTTTTTGCCATATATGCAATTGGAATCATAAGAACAGTAGAGACAATTGGTGGATCATTATTTGACAGGTGGTTTGGCATTACAACAAAAGGGTTTTTATCTTTTGGAATATTTTCTCTTCCATAAACCTTCATTCGATAAAAGATATAGTAAACAGGTACAAACAAAAGCCAGATTGCTAAAAACTGATAAAGTTTTGTAATCCAATTATATTGATTTGGATTATAAATCGCCATAGAGTAAATAATAACTCAAAGTGTAAGCTATAAGATATAATTTAAAACCTAAAGCAATTTATGGAGTGTTATAAAGGAGGGGTGTCCGAGTGGCCGAAGGAGCAGAGCTGGAAACTCTGTGTGCCCCTAAAGGGTACCAAGGGTTCGAATCCCTTCCCCTCCGAATGTTTCCAGTTTTTACACCTTTTGCAAACATAGCAAACGGCTCTCTGTAGGTAGGGACTAGGTTTGGGCCGCAAAGCTTGGAGTTCGAGGGCTTTGGAGATAGAGCTACAGACTGTGATTGTCGCGAATATTAAGATGAACTTTCAAAGTAATATCAAGCAGCTTTCCTGAAAATATAAGATTTTTCTTGGCTAATACAAGTTCGAACTTCCAATCCTACAGGGAGTTTTTATTTTTTTTAATCTTCTGAGTTGCAAAGATCTACTAATGAATCATGATTATCATCTAGTTCAAGTATATTTTGATAATTGCTCAATGCCTGATTTAGATCTTCCTTAGCTTCTGCATTTACATTGTTTGGGATACACCCTGATACCTTGTTTGTCCTAAGATTTCTAAAAATAGTAGAAGAGCATATTTTTTTGTTAAGACCCTCAATTAATTTCTCTAGATTGCCAAGCAGCCTTCTAATTTCATCATTACATTCAAAGAATGATTTTCCTTGAGCAAGTTTTATTTGCCTTATTAAACCATCTATTTTTTTACCAAGTATTAGTCCTTGTTTTGATGATTTTTTCAAAATATTTTTTGCATTTTGCAGATTACTGAAAGTTGCTTCAAGTAACTCTAATGCTCTTGAGGTGAGGGTACTAACAAAAAGAACGTTTTTCTTTACTGATTGTATTGGACAAATCTCAGCCTTGCCACAGCCAATGGGATTATAGGTCCATTCAATTGTATAAACTCCTGGCTTTGTAATTCCTAAGACAGGAAACTCGCTTGGTAATATTTCAGATCCATCACACCCACCACCATTTTGAGATATGTTACCAAGATAGAAAGCACTTCTAATCAAGATGTCATTTACTTTGACTTCACAGAGTCCACACCCATGAAATGTTTTGAAGGTTGGAGAAGTTATAAATTTATCGTTTAGAGCTACAGGCTCTAGTACAGAAAAGTCCACTAGTTTATCATTAAACTCACAATCAAATTCTGCTTTAACATAGGAGAAAGAAGATTCTAGGGAAGTTACTAAAATTGCTGCAAGTAAAATCTTAATAATTAATATCTTTCTCATAATTACTTTTAATTAAGACTAATGTCCGAATTTGTTTGCTCCGTAACCACGTAAAGAATTTAGGTTTCTTAATATTGCAGGACTTGCGCAAAAGCCATGCTAAAGCTGCAGATAGTAAGTAGATAACCACAGGCGTAAGCCCGTTAGTGCTCCATAAATTAATTGAGACTTAAAAGATAATACTAATGGTTACCCCTTGCTGATAATATTTATAGCTTTTTAAATAAATAAAAAGGACCAAACTAATTTATTTATGTGACATACATCATTTAAATTCCGAAAAATTAAGGGTATAACAAATCTTAGGAAGTAGTAGATATATGAGAAAATTTTCTGCAATTATTTTAATTTTATTTCTTTTAATACCATTTGCTTATCATGCAAATGCTCAAGTTTCATCAGTTATAAATATCCAATCTTTTGATGTAGAGGTTAATCCAAAAACAAATAAAATTTATGCAACAAATGCACCTGGTTCATTATCAATAATTGATGGTTCAACACATGCAATAATAAAAACAATTGATTTGATGGGGGAAGCTAGAGCTATAACTATTAATCAAGATACAAATAAAATTTATGTAACAAACAGAATTACAAATGAAATTCACGTTATTAATGGCTCTACAGATGCTCTCGAAGCAACAATTCCAATAAGCACAAGTTATGTTGGGCTTGGAGAAATCGCTGTTAATACTGTAATGAACAAAATATATGCTTGTGGTGAAATCTCTGACAGTGTTTATGTAATAGATGGTGTAACAAATTCACTCCTATCTACTATACCAGTCGGGAAAAACCCTAACTCAATTATTGCTAGTCCAATTTTAAATTTTATGTTTGTTGGACTTGGTGGTGCTCATTTTGTAGTTGGTATTGATTGTTCTAGAGATAAAGTAACCATTACAAATTCACGTTATGGTAGCAGTGTTATTTTAGGTGTAGACCCTATTACATACAAAATATATATAGCCGATGGTCAAACAAAAAAGATTGATCATCTTACTAGTGGTGCTGATAATAATGTTTTGGCTTCATCTTCACTTACCGGCGGTATTCCAACAGGAATAGCAGTGGATAACGCCTTGAACTATGTATATGTAATCTCTTCTGTAACTGAGGCTCCAATAGTTACGGTACTACAAGGAGGCTCATTAAATAAGATAACCAGCTTTCCTATTGGTGGGAAACAAGGTTTCTACAATATAGCTGCTAATCCAATTACCAATAAAGTCTATATTGCTGGTAATACTACAAGAGGGATTTTTGTAATTGATGGTAATAATTTAAATCAACAAGGATCTTCTTCTAGCTCTTCTAGTAGTGGTGGCTCAATCAGTGAACCGTTTACAATTCCTGAATGCAAGTTTTCTAATAGCTCTTCAAGCTTTCTTAATCAAGTTACAGAAAACGGTTTTGAAAATTCTGAAGTTGATCCTGAAGAAAATTCAAATAGTGGATCTCAATTCTCAATAGATTTAACATTGAATGATTTGAGCAGTATAAAGGGAAACCTAATTCTTGAGTTCTCAAAAGTACTAAACAGACCTCTTAGTTCTGTGGTAAACAAGATTAAAAAATCAATTAAATTAATTACAGATGCTAGAGATGCAGCTAGAGATAATGATGTTGATGTCTGTAGTGAGAGTATTACAGAAGGAATTGATCAATTAGACCTTGCAATTAGTGTATTAGAAAAAAAACAATGTAAAACAAGAAGTAAAAATTTACAAAATTGCATTTCACCAGTAATTGTTGAAAAATACATTTCAAATGTAGAAGATTCATTTAATAGCCTTGAGGAAAATTTATTGATAGATGAAGACCAGGATGGCATAGCTGATACTTGTCTTTCTTCTGAGTTTAAAAGTTCTAAAGAACCAACAAATAATAATTCAAATACAGAAAGTACACTTAGTGCTCCAATTAAAGATCAATTTATTTTAAAATTTAAGGTATCTGAAAAAGACCCTTCACAAATAGCTTCTGAATTAGCATCAAAATATGGATTGCAAATTCTGCATGTATACAAATATGTTTTTAACGGTGCAGCTGCAATAGTTCCTCCAGGCAAAGAAAAGACTCTACTTGAAGATCAAAACATTAAAGAAGTAATTCAAGATTACACTGTATTTACTGCCAGCAATTCAAGCTATGAAATTGATAAAACAGTTCGATATTTATTTAAAGATCAAGTACTTACGACAGGGATAAATTGGATTGATGCTGAATTAAATCCAAATGAAGGGGATGGTTGTATGGTTACAGTTGCAGTTTTAGATACAGGAATTGATTTTAGTCATCCTGATCTAGATGCAAATATAAACACTAGTTTAAGTGTTAACTGTACTACTCCTACAACACAAACATGTATTCCTGGTGGTCAGGATGATTACATGGTTGGTGGTGTTCCTGGGCATGGAACTGGTGTAGCAGGAATTATTGCAGCAGAAGACAACGACATAGGAGTTAGGACTTACGGTGAGTAAAAGGTCAATTATTTAAAATAGTCAGCAATTAAGAGTTAAAATACATAAATAAATATTCAACTCATGGAACAGATTTAAGTGAAATAACGGCCAAGTTAAGTTGAAAGGACTTAATTTTATG
>JACPSL010000033.1 GCA_016193285.1 Candidatus Melainabacteria bacterium | reverse complement strand
TGGAGATGAGAAAGCAGTAAGAAAATATGTACAAGAACAGGTTAGAGAGATGGATAGGGAGGAAAAAGCAGCAAGGCAATTAGGATTGTTTAGTGGGGAAAGGTTCTAATCTCGGGGGCTTGCCCCCGAGTAGTTAAACCTCACCTTAAGTGGCAAGAAACTAAGTATTACCCTGCAAGAACCTTACAATTTCATTTTTGAACATGCGAACCGTTCATTATGGCTCCCAGGAGTGGGATCGAACCACCGACCAATCGGTTAACAGCCGACCGCTCTACCGCTGAGCTACCTGGGAATATCAGATTACAAACTAATTGAGAATTGAAAATTGAGAATTAAAAATCAAATAAATTTTATCTCTAATTACCTATTATCAATTGTCAATTAACAGAGTTTATAATACCGCATTTATTTTTTGTAAGCTAGAAGTTTTTACTAAGGTGGTATTGGTATCTATTTTCTAGTAGTGTGCTCAGATTTAGGTGGAACAATTGGTAGATTATGACCTGTTCTGGATTGTGCTTCTCTCATCCAAGGTTCTAATTCTTTTTCTAATTTTGTCCTTTGCTGTCTTGATTCATTTCTGCCAGTTGGTCTTAACTGTAAATAGCCCTTTTCGATAGCTTTTGTGTTTGTCATTGTATCTCCTCTTGATATATTATTAGCTAGAATAAGTTTATTCTATCAAAAAGCAATGAAAAAGATATCTAAACTAAAGCCACCTCAAGTAAAAATCGGCACCGACATCTGTCAAATAAATCGTATTAAGTCGACTTATGAAAAACTAGGCAAGAAATTTTTAGAGAAAATTTTAACAAAAAATGAAATCAAGTACGTTACTTCAAATAAAAAAAATTTTATTCACAAACTTGCTGGTAGATTTGCAGCTAAAGAAGCTACATTAAAAGTTTTAGGCACAGGATTAGATGGGGTTTATTTTAAAGAAATTGAAATTTTAAGAGAAAACTCAGGCTCACCAAAAATTGTTTTGCACAAAAGAGCAAAAGAAGTTGCAAGAAAAAAAAGACTTAGTAATTTCGAAGTTTCTATATCACATGAAAAAGATTTTGCAATAGCTATTGTAATTGGTATGAGGGCTCCGGAATATTAGTCTTTAGTCCTGCAAAAGATGCTAAAACTTTTTTTGCTACAACCTCATTAGAACATGGAATCTTTATTTTTTTTTCATTACTTCTTTCTATAACAATAAAAATTGGTAATAACTTTGACTCTTTAAGTTCTAGATCCTGTATAACACTCATTTTCACACCTACCCTGTGCTAATTGCTCTCTTAATTAGAGTACAAATTAGTAAGGTAAAAAACAATTCTTGACAAGCTGGGAACTTTTTGTATCGCATGAAAAATCTAGGGTTTTCTTGTTTACAAAAAAGTTATGCTCATAAAACTAACATCTTCTTGACATGTGGTTGTTATGAAAGGTTACAATATAGCCTAAGAAATGTCAGAAACAATGATACTAGAAGAATTTATTAACTACTATCACAAAAACAAAGATACAAAAAAACAGATAAAAGAATTACTCTTATCCTGGTTAAAAAAAGAACTTAAGTCAATACCAAGTAAAAATTATCAAAAGGTTTTACATAAAGAACTAACTTTAACTTGTGATGAAAGTATTGTTTCTAAAAATAAGCAAGGTGAAAATTTATTAAACTCATTAATTAGAATTACAGGAATTCTTGAAGAAAAAGAATTTGAAAGTTGGGTTAGTACTGTCAAGCCAAAGGACTTTTTACATGCTTAAGTGCTTAGTAACTGGTTTTGCTGGCTTCATAGGTAGTCACTTAACTGAAAGACTTTTAAGTGAAGGATATTTAGTTGCTGGAGTAGATGACTTTAATGATTATTATGATCCAAAAATAAAAGAAAGAAATATAAGCCACTTTAAAAATGCTCTAGGTTTTATTTTTACTAAGGGTGATATAAGAGATAAAAATTTAATAGATGAAATATTTTCAAAACATAAACCTGATATTATAATTCATTTAGCAGCCAGAGCTGGTGTAAGGCCGTCATTAAAACTGCCGCTCTTATATGAAGAAGTAAATGTAGGTGGAACTTTAAACTTACTAGAAGCAGCAAAAAATAATAATTGTAAGAAATTCATTTTTGGATCAAGTAGTTCAGTTTATGGTGAATGTAAAAATATTCCTTTTAACGAAAGTGAATTAGATCTAAAACCAATTTCACCATATGGAGTAAGCAAGTTAACTGCTGAAAGATATTGTTACACTTACAGCTATTTATACAAAATGCAGATTGTTTGTTGTAGATTTTTTACAGTTTATGGTCCAAGACAAAGACCAGATTTAGCTATTTATAAGTTTACAAAATTAATTGATGAAGGAAAACCAATTCCTGTCTTTGGAGACGGCCAGTACAAAAGAGATTTTACATATATTACTGAAATTATAGATGGAATAACTAGTTCAATGAACTACAACAAAACAAGTTTTGAAATTCTTAATTTAGGTGAATCACATACTACATCGGTTATAGAACTGGTTAAACTTTTAGAAGATGCTCTTAGCAAAAAAGCAGTCATAGACTGGCAACCGGCACAGCCTGGTGATGTGCCACTGACTTATGCTGATGTAAGTAAAGCAGAAAAGTTATTAGGTTATAAACCAAGAACAAAACCAGAAGAAGGAATTAAAAAGTTTGTAGAGTGGTATAAGACACTACAAGAAGACAGCATCAATGTATAATATAATTATTTAGATATGGAAAATGATTATATAGATATTGTAAAAAAAATAGTCCTTGAAAATATTCCAAAAGACAAGTTTAATATTTTTCTTTTTGGGAGTAGAGTTAGAGAAAAACACAGGCAAAGAGCAGATATAGACATTGGTGTAAAAGGAAACACAAAACTAGACAAAAAAATAATTTGGGAAATAAAAGATACAATCGAAGAATCAATTGTACCTTACAAAGTTGATATTATTGATTTTGTAGATGTAAATCCTGAGTTTAAGGAAGAAGCTTTAAAGGACATTAAAATATGGAACAAAGTGGAATCTATAGACATAAATTAAGTTTATTTGAAATTGCTGTAAATGGATTTGAAGAAGTACTTAAAATAAATCTTGATCAGTTTTCAAAAGTAGAACTTGATGCAATAAAAAACGGACAGATTCAAAAGTTTGAATACTGTGCAGAATTAATGTGGAAAGTACTGCAATCTTATATTAATGAAAAAATAGGAGAAGACATCAATGGCCCAAAGCCAGCAATAAAAGCTGCTTTGAACAACAATATTATAAATGACAAAATTTATGAGACTTTATTTGAAATGATTGAAGCCAGAAATAAACTTTCGCATATTTACGATCAAAAACAATTTGAAGAAATTTATAGTAAGCTTCCAGATTTCTTAAAGATACTTAAAAATCTTGTGGAAAAATTAAAAAGCTTGTAGAATCTCGTCATTCGTCATTTTCTTTAAAGTCTTTTGCCCAGCCAGATTCAGTACTTGAATCGATAGCTCCACTATGCTGTGCTCTGAGTTCCTGGATCTTAGTTCTAACTTTTGATTCAATTTCTTTCATCATCTTTTGATTAGATGATAAAGCTTCTACTGCTTTTTCACGTCCTTGTCCAAGCTTGTCAGAATTGTATGTAAACCATGTGCCTGATTTTTGAACTACATCAAGATTACATGCTACATCAAGAAGTGAGCTTTCAAAGCTAATTCCTTTTCCGTACAAAAGATCAAACTCAGCTACTCTAAACGGTGGTGCAACTTTATTTTTTACTACTTTGACTTTAATTCTGTTCCCATATTCAACATTATCTTTTTTTAATGTTTCAATCTTTCTAACATCAAGTCGAAGTGAAGCATAGTATTTAAGAGCATTTCCACCAGTGGTAGTTTCAGTTGGGCCATACATAACACCAATTTTTTGACGCATTTGATTTATAAAAATAATTACACTTTTTGTCTTACTTACAATTCCTGTAAGTTTTCTAAGTGCCTGGGACATAAGTCTTGCTTGAAGTCCCATGTGTGAGTCACCCATTTCACCTTCAATTTCTGCTTTTGGTACAAGTGCAGCAACTGAATCTATTACCACTACATCAATAGCACCAGATCTAACTAGTTGTTCAGTAATTTCAAGTGCTTGTTCGCCAGTGTCAGGTTGGCTAATTAAAAGATCATCTGTATTAACCCCAAGTGCTCTTGCATAATCCGGATCAAGGGCATGTTCTGCATCAACAATTGCTGCAATGCCACCAAGTTTTTGTGCTTGAGCACAAATGTGCATGGCAACAGTTGTTTTACCGCTTGACTCTGGTCCAAAAATTTCAATTACTCTTCCACGAGGAACGCCACCTACTCCAAGAGCTAAATCAAGAGAAATAGCACCAGTTGGAATTGCATCAATTACTCCATAACGTGCTTCCCCAAGACGCATTACAGAGCCTTTGCCAAAATCTTTCTCAATTTTCTCAAGAGTTAAACTAAGAGCTTTAAGTTTTTCACTTCTTTCATCAGGTTTTACCTCTGACTTATCACGACCTTTTTCTTTTACTTCTTCTTTTGTTATTGTCTTCACCATGGCATGTCTCCTTTTTATTTTCCTACACCTAAAAGTCAAGAGGGGTATTTTGCGTAGCAGCTAACTCTAATTGTAACTGCTCATCCAGTTCACTTACTGCCTGTAGACCAGCAAGTTCAATTAATGCATTTTTCTCTGCCCTTACTCCTGCATCAAGTCTCCTAATTTCTCTTTCAACTGCTCTTCTCTGAATGCTTGTTAATACTTGTGTTTCTTGTGAATTGGTTTCATGAGCATCTAAGATATCTTTCTTAGCTTCTTCTAGTTCATTAGTTGCTAGTGATCTTTCCACCATCAATCTTTTATAATTGTGATATCTTTGCCTTAACCTTTCAGCCACTTCATCAATCATCATAAATAAAATAATAGTTTCAGTTTGAGAAAGTTGAATTAAGCTTTTATCTTTTTGCATTTTTCCTTCAATAACACTACCTAAAACTCTTCCACCAACTTGGCTCCCATAATATGCACCAGCATTATTAGTTAAAGCCTGCAAGGCATAAAATGGTAAAAATATAGCAGCACCAAGAGTCCGTGATAAAAATGAACTGGCTTGTTGAGGAGAATTTGCAGGGCTTAATTTTTGGATAATAAATTGAATTGTTTTATTTCTTTCAATTGTTGCTTTCCAGAGATTTAAAAGCTGTTCTTGTTCATTTCTTGAAAAGAATTCATCAATTGCTACTTGTTCTTCAGGTGTTAGTTGTATTGATGGTTGAATAAAATTTAATCCTTGTTCTTCTGCTTTTTGAAGTTCTTTGCGTCTTAATTCAAGTTCAGAAAGTGAACTTTTACTAGTTTCTTTTTCAAGTTTAATTAAATTTTCATTACTGCTTAAAGTAGTTTCTTTTAAGTGATGCTCACTAGGAAGATATTTAGAAAATGATACATAGCCTTTAATAGGTTTGTCTAACTTGTCAAAAATTGGAAGTGTTGGTTTTGTTGTTTCAATCAGCTTATTTAATATTTCTTCTTGCTTCTTAGAAAATTTGTGAAAAGCAAAAGATGGTGCTAAGATCAAAGAAAAAAAATTTAGGATAATTGCTAAAGCCAAGCTACTATTTAAAGTACTATTTTTCATATCAGGTGTTTTTACTTATTCAATATTTTTACCTTACAGCATGTTAAAAATATACTAGCAGGTTTAGATTTGTACTAACGTAACCAAAGGTTACATCCATGAAAAAAATTAGGAATTTGCAGCTCTTCTGGTCTAGATTTAAAATATGCTTTAATAGTAGAGATTTAAAATATGAATAAGAATTTACTCATCTCATTAGCACTAATACTACTAATAGCACCTAGATGTTTTGCAAAAACACAACTCCCTGTTTGTACACAGATAGGTGAGATTCATTGCCCAAAAGGTTTCAAGCCTACTTGTCCAAAACAATATAAGCCATCTTGCGTCTTTGTAGGTAATATGCAGTTACCTGCATGTCTTGCTGATAGCTATGATGATACAGCATTTGACTTTCATCTCGACAAAATTTCGTGTCAAAAAGGTAAATAAAAATTTGAATTTGTTTTTTTTAATTTTGTTTTCAACTTTATTTAATTTGTTTTTTTATTGTAGTTATGCTAGAGCTAACCAGGAGCAATTTTATCTATGCCCACTATGTACCCAAGATGGTTTAATTGTATGTCCCGATGGTTTTGAAGCAGCATGTTCAGACAAAAGTGTAAACAATGCAGAACCTAAATGTATACTTTTAGGTCAGAAATATATTGCAGGATGTTGGGAGTTTATTGGAATTAAAAAAGTTGATCTTAATCTATTTCCTGCAAACATGCCACCATCTCTTATGGTTAACATAATTGGGGGTGGGGAAACTTACACTTTAAATAGGGAAACTATTGGGTGTAAGGAAATTGACAATTAAATTCGGTTTTGAGATATTATATTATTTGAATTGGTTTTTTATTCTAATTCTCTGATTTCTGATCCTCTGATTCTCTGAAACGGCGGCATAGCCAAGCGGTAAGGCCGAGGTCTGCAAAACCTCTATGCGGCGGTTCAAATCCGCCTGCCGCCTTTGGGGATCTACAGATCTGGATCTACACCATTATTCTTCTTCTTATTAGAGTCTAGTGATTGAATGGAATTAGCAATGACAGTAAGTCTATAACGTTTGTTATTGTCTTTGTCTTTCCAGCGATCTGGACGTAACTCACCATGGACAACAACCATCCGCCCTTTTACTAAATAATTTTCAGCAAACTCAGCTTGTTTTCCCCATGCAATAATTCCATCAATAAAATCTGCATCTACTCCATCCTCTCCTCCCTTAAATTTCTTTCTTATATTTCTTATCGCAAGACATAAGTTTACCTTTTTATATTTTTTATCTTTTCCTACCTCATCAACTTCTGGATCCCTTGCTAGACGACCAATTAGAGTAACCTGATTCTGTGCTGACATGATTTTCTCCTTTCATATTTTAATGAAATAGAGGCGAGATAATCTCGCCTCTACAAACATTTATTGTTTTTTTGCTTTTTTGCTTTTCTTTGCTTTTGTTGCCTTCTTTTTCTTTGGTTTTTCATTACCATCTTCACTCAAAACGGCAGCTTGTACCTCTTGAATACCTGTGCTTAATGGCTTTGAAGTTTTTTCTTCTAAAGCAAATGCAAGGTTATTTGAAAGTATGCCCATGCAAAGAACTGCAAGAATTGTTAATTTTATGTTTTTCATTTTGTCTCCTTCCCCAACAAATTTTTAGTTGGAAGAAAGAGTATAAAGATTTAGCTTCCTTAATTTCAATATGCGATCTTGTAAATCCTTTATGTTTTTGTAACCAATGGTTACATGAAATGATAAATTTTTTTTAATGTTCGTGAGAATGTAACCTTTGGTTACATTTATGGGTTTGAAAAATCACAAATAACTCGAAAACCTCTTTCAGATTCTGTTGTAGTTGGTGCAGTACTAATGTTTAAATACAAAGGTGATCTAGAATCAACTCCTGTTGTCCATGAACCTCCACGAACAGTTCCATATTGTGCATTTGTTGAGTTTGTAAGAAACTTCCCGTCATTTACTCCTTCATTTAGATCGCTTTGATTACCATTAGCACCTGTGCGTGGAAGTCCTAACCCTCTAAATTCAATTTCATCTGAGCTTGTTGAATTATTTGTATTCCCTGCAATATCAACAAAACTAAAAAATTTATTGTTGGTTGTAAAAGAAAGTGGAATTCCTGCACCTTGATATCCTGAATCTACAATAAATCCACTTGCACTTTTTGTTATAGTGTAATCAATCCACTCTCTAACATTTCCCACTAAGTCATAAACTTGCAAGTCACCATCAAATGCGTTTGTTGAATTTGTAGCACTGTCTGCTGAAGCTCCTATGGCTGAACCATTGGGATTTGTTGTTGCAGTAGAATCTAGCAAATGGCCCCAACTTTTAAATCCAGTTCCTGTTAAACATCTACCGCTAGCACCACCATTTTCTACAGGATCATCAGTACAAATAAAACCAGCATTATTTCTTCCGTCTTTTCCAGTCCTAGTATTTCCTCTCTCATTCCAACCACCATTTGCTGTAGCACCAAAAATACCATTTTCTTTAGCATATCTTCCAAGTAAATAAAGTGAATACCATTCCCTCATCCCAATTAATTTACAACTTCCAAGTCCGGATATTTGTCTTCCTGTAGCACTTGCATTTAGTTTTGCTGTTGCAAGATTTATACTTGTCCATGGAACAACATTTCTTTTACTTATTGGAACAGTGGATGTGCCTTCAGCTGTTGCTGTTGCATCAGCTCTTGCTGCTTCATATTTATCTATCCAAAATCCACCATACACTACACCGTCGTGTATAAAGAAAGGTATTTTTATCATCCTTGTCATATTGCTTGAGCTAGTTGTAAAATCTTGCTCATCTGATAAAGTAGACCAGTTTGCAATTACTTCTTCTATTGTTCTAAGCTCTGGCCCTTGACAATCAAGAGTATTAAATGAGCCATCCATATTTATGTCTTCATTTGAATTGTTGATTCCATTTCCATTTAAGTCCCAGCAGTTAATTCCATTTGTGCCACTTGCACCAGTAGCGCCTGTAGCTCCTGTAGCACCTGTTGCACCAGTAGCGCCTGTAGCTCCTGTAGCACCTGTTGCACCAGTAGCGCCTGTAGCACCTGTAGCACCTGTAGCACCTGTAGCTCCTGTTATACCCGTTACACCTATTGCACCAGTATTTCCTGTTACTCCATTAAAACCTACTGGAATCCCAAAAGTAAGATTACATAAAACAGGATCAAAAAATGAAGTAGCTTGCCTTCCTGGTGGAAGATTATTTGTAAAGATCATTAGATTATCGTTTGGATTTTCACAAATACTCATGCCATCCATGCCAGCTAATCCATCCATTCCATCCATACCATCTATGCCATCCATCCCAGGAGCAATGTCTATTCCTAAACTATCTGTACTTAGATTTGTTGAACTAATTAGTAAACCATTTACTAAAGTTACAGATCTCCCTAGAAGAGGACTTGAAATAGTTACATCTCTAAATCCTGGTGAAGCATTATCTTTTGTAACTATATTTGCTTTTAAAATATCATCACCAAAACTTAAGATATCTTTTATTTCTATATCTACTTTATTACTTTCTATAAATATCTCTGTTAGTGAGTCAAGTCCCTTACCAATAAGTGTAAGAACTGTCGTAGCTCCTGGATTAACAACAGAGGGAGTTACAGCATCTAATCTAAAATCAGGCTTAGTAAAGATTGTAGTAGTAGTAGTTCTGTCATCATCTACAGTGGCTCTTAAAGTATAAGCACCTGGTAGTATGCCTTTAACATACACTTTAAGCACTTTAAAATCAATTGCTTGTATCAGTAAGTTTTGGTTCTGTATTTTTTTTAAGTTAAAAATAACAAATGAATTGATGCGGAAATTCTGTTTTTTTTCTTTTGAAGGCCTAAGCTCACTTGGTTTAAATATTTTTAACCCCTTCTCTATAAGTGTGTTACTATCAATGCCTAAACCAATACTTTCTGCACCTATTACTTCAACTTTCACGGTTTTTGAATTTGGTTCTAAGATTAAATCTATAGCCAGCTTTTGATTTAGTTCTATATTATTTCTGTCATATCTAAATGTTGGAAGCAATATACTAGATAAGTTTTCTTGTGCTTTTAGACTTTTGCTTTTTGCTGCATGAATATATAATGCAAGTGAATTACCCTGACTCATTAAGAACATAATCAGGATAAGAAAACTTAAATATAATTTTTTCATTTTCTTATTCACTGGTAGATTAAACCTACTAAAACTTCTCTCACTATATAATTAAGAGCCGATTAAGAAAGTTTACTTTTGTTTGTGATTTATGTCACCTTGTAATACTTACCCTAAGGAGAGATGTTTCTTCATATTTTTTTCAAAGTATAACAAATGTTATTAGGGTTAAAACAATTATCTTGTTTTCACATATTGTGTATTATTATTCTTTGGGAGCAAAAGGAACTTAGAGGGAAAAAGAAAACGCTTTCTAACATGTTAAAAAAAATAAGTTTATTTGTTTTACTAATTATTCTTAGTGCATATGTTCAAGATTCAATTGCAAAAGAAAAGTTTCCTCATTCAAAAACTTTAGATAAACAAACTCTAAGAGAAATTTACAAAGTTAATAAATATTATTGGGTAATTTATGACAGTATTTGTCCATATTGTAGAGATGCTAAAAAAAATATCAAGCTCTTGGATTGGGAAAGTAAATTTCAATTTTTATCCTATAGAGATGATACTGTTTATAAACTATTTCCCAATTTAACTAAAGAAGCATGTGAAAGGGATGTTCATATGGTAACTCCTACTGGAGAAGTAATTGTTGGCTATCAAGTGTTTAAAACAATTATTGATAACCTGGCAGCAACAAAGGTTTTAAATCCACTGTTACATAATGATTTTGCTGAAAAGAAGTTAAGAGAGATTTATGAAAAGATGGTTAAAAAGAGAACTTGTTACTATAACAAATCAAATTGTAAGTTAAAAAAGAAGTAGGCGTGGTACAATGTTTACATCCACTGTGTAAAAGTAGGATTAGTTTGTGATCTTGAGAAGAGTGTTGGGTTCTGGTCTTTAGTTTGATCTTTTCCTTAATCCTCTTTCGAAAGTTATCACTGTTAGTAAAAGAAAGAGGATTAAAAATGGCAAAGAAAATTTTTGTTGGCAATTTATCGTTTCAGATTACTGATGTTGAATTAGAAGATCTGTTTAAAGAATATGGAGAAGTAGCATCAGCTAAAGTAATAGTTGATAGAAGAACAGGCCGCTCCAGAGGATTTGGTTTTGTTGAAATGAAGGCAGAATCAAATGCTGAGCAGGCTATAGAAGCATTAAATGGTGCTGATGTAAAAGGCAGACCAATTAATGTTAGTTTTGCAAGAGAACAATCTGAGGGAGAACGAGGTGGATACTCAGGTGGTTATCAAAACAGAAGAAGCTATAACAATAACTACTAAACACAGACTAATTTTTTTTAAATATTTTGTTTACATAATCAATTTCTTGCCAAATTGATTTCATAGTAAATTGTCTTTCTAATACAAGTATAATGCTTGCTATTGGCAAAATTATAACACCTACAATACCGCTTGCTAAAGTAAGTAAGCGTAAATCTTTTGAGATGATTTGATCAAGTGACATAAATAACGTTGTAAGAGCAAAACAGCTTAATGAAGAATAAAACATTGTAAGTGCAGTTTCTAAAAGCCTTATTCTTGGCCCAACTTTTTCAAGCTTGATAAATAATTGTTCAAGTTCATCTTTATTTGTTTCTTTCTTTGCCTTTTCACAGTAGGCTCTACAAATGTCTGTAACCTTAATTAATCGTGTACTTGTTGAAGAAATAAGATTCCCACATGCGGAAATTAAAATAGCCATTGTAATTAGTGAAGTAAATGTTGCTGTTTCATTCACAATTAATATATTTTACCAGGGACATGTCGTGGCATGTCTGAGTAGAGACGCCCAATAGGGCATCTCTACTCAGTATTTAATGTATATCCAACACCTCTTATAGTTTGTAGAAGTATGGGCCTTCTTGGGTTAGGTTCAAATTTTTTTCTTAGATATCCAATGTGAATATCTACTGTTCTTGTTTGCCCAAATTGTTGCCAGCCCCAAACATTGTTTAAAAGTTCATTTCTTGAAAAGACTTTATTTGGACATTGAGCCAGTGCATATAAGAGCTGAAATTCTTTATGGGTAAGATCTTTTACTTCACCTCTGTATTTTACTTTTCTTCTTTCAAGATCAATTTCCAAATCCTTTACAATTATTTTCTTGTCAAAATTTTCAAGCTGATTTTGTTTAAGCTGAACTTCAATGCGCGCAAGAAGTTCATTAGGCTGAAAAGGTTTTCTAATATAATCTTGTGCACCGAGTTCTAGTCCAATTACAGCATCAATTTCAGATGATTTTTTAGTTAGAAATATAATTGGATTTTTAAAACCAAAAGCTCTAAGCGATTTACAAACAGAAAAACCATCCATTTCGGGAAGGATAGTCTCTAGTATGACAAGATTTGGTTTTTCTTTTAGGGCTAATTCAAGTCCTTCTTTGCCATTTTTAGCACTCAGTAGTATCAGCCCATTCTTTGATAAGAAGTTCTGTAATTGTACAAAAGTACTATCGTCTTCATCGACGATAAGGATCTTTGTGCTCATTGCTTTACACTGTTTTTAAATTGCCAGTTCTTTTAGCTTGATGATAATTGTACTACATGTAAAATAAAATTCAAGACAGTAATCAAAATAGTAATTATGTTCTTTAAAAACTATTACTAAATCAATCCTAAGTTTTAACTATTCCCCCAATTTCATACATAGATTAAAAATTTCTTTTAAGTATTGTGAAGCAAAGCTATTGCTACAACTTTTTTACAGTCTTGGTAAGACTAATTTGCATTACTTCCTGTTGGTTGGTAGCTTGATACTTTATCCAAGTATCTTACGCAAAGCGATTGATTTTTTATAACCTTATTGGTTAACATTTTAACTATGCTGCGTTTGATGTCATATTTTCTTATTGCACTTTTTCTTGGAGTTAGTTTTTTTGTTTATCAAAACTCCCAAAGAACCTTTGAAGCAAAATTTAAAAACATTGATGGGCTTCCAAAAGGAGCTCCTGTTACTGCTCTTGGTGTAAAAGTAGGAAAAGTAATAAAAACAAAACCAGTTAAAGATGGAATTATTGTAAAAATAAAAATTACAAACAAATCCTTTCCAATACCACAAGCTGGTTCTGAACTTAAAGTTACTTCATTTAGACCAAATAAAGGCAGGATTCTAGAAATAATTCCACCAAGAGAAGACACTTCAAATGATATAAAAGCATTTATAGTCCAAGAACCAATTACAACTGAAAGCTGGATGCAGGCTTCTTTAGATCTTTTACAAAATCTGAAAAATTTCTCAGAAGTGATTATAAAAAAAATTACACCTGAAAATTTTGAACAAGCTAGACTAACTTTAGCTAATTCAAAAGATGCACTTGATGAAATAGCTGTAAGACTTAGTCAGTATGAGCAAAATTTAAGATTAGTAAAAGATAACTTTAATGAACTTTTATTCAAACTTCAAAAGCCAATATCTTCTTTAAGGGAAATAGTAACTGACAAAGATTTTCCTACTACTTTTAAACCTCAATTTAAAATCTTTTCAGAAAATTTAACAGAAATATCAAACAATGTTTTAAAGCCAGAATTTATTACAAATCTGGATGATTTTAAAACTATGATTTTAGATCATTTAAATCAAATCAATGCTTCTCTAACTCAACTTGATAGCATGGTTAAAACTTTAGAATTAAAACAAAAGATTAAAGATTTTAATGATAATCTAACAAGATTAAATACCAGATATGAGGAATTAAATCAAAAAAATGTTCGGAGAGACGCGATTAACCGTGTCTCTCCAGTGTTAAAAGAAATTGTTCACAAAGCAAGAGAAGCAACAACAAAAGTCAGTGAATCAACTAAACAAAACTAATTCTTTTTTTTAGTTCCTTACTTGATAAAGCCACAGGTCTTTGAGAATTTTTTAGCAATTGTTCACGAATAAGATCATAAAACACCCTGCGATCATTTTTACTTACTACTGCCTGTAAGTGAGCTTCACCCAGAACGATAGGATAACCAAAACCTACCTTGCATTGGAGAGCTAAAACGTTGTGCAATAAATTCATGAGCTTATCATCACTAGCTACATAATAAGGAAGTTCTACCCTTGCAATTTCAGTGCCAGTATTCATATAAAAGAATAAAACCTTTAAATCGTTAGGATAGTAATTTAATATTTTGCTATTTGATTTAAAAGCAACAGTCCGATTCCCTAAGTTACTTTGATTTACTGGTAGAAATTTTTCAACAAGTCTCCTATCTAGAACTGGCTTGTAGTCAGGCATTGGATTACACGGTAAATTTTTTGAATTTATATCCGAGCAATGTTTTTTACAGTCAACTAATTCATAAGGACACTTATAAATCTTAAGCATATTAATTAAATCGTTTGATCTTGAATTACTTAAAAAACTAGCAACAGGAATATTTAATGATTTAAGTTCAAACAAAGCATCTGAAAATCTCTTAATAAAACTTTCAATAAAAGCATTACTAAACTTTTCTAAATGCCAATGAATGAATGTTCCATCTAAAAGAGCAATAACTGGGGTGTCATATGACTTATATTTTTTTACTTGTAAAACCAATTCTTCTATTTCTTTTAAAGTACGTTCATATGAAATAAGATCTTCTTCTTGAACATTTTCTGAATTACTAAATGAATTAATTTCATCTAGTGAATTGTAAATTGTTGGTTCTGAGTTTAAAACCACTGCAATATTCTTATTAAAATAAGGGATACTTACTATTCCTATATTTATTAGTGAAGCACTAGTAAACTCATGTGCAGAAGGAACTATTTGTGAGCCATCAGTAGCTACCACTATATGAGATAATGAAAAATTTTTATCGCATTCATATATATGATCTAGCTTCTTAGATCTAGACTCAGGAACAGCGAAGAAAAAAACAGACTTCTTAGAACTTTGTGTTTCAAGAAGCTTGGAAATCAAGTGTTCTCCACTTTCTAAAGCTGACTGAAAAACCTTAAAGGTGGAATCAAGCCTTTGTTGATTTAAATCCCTTGAGTCTTGTCTTTCAATATTTTTAACTTGAGTTATGAGTTTTTTTAAATCTAATGGCATTTCTTTATTATATTCTATAATTAATAAATACTATGATTAACACTTTAGAAGATGCAATTAAAAAACTTAAAGGTGAAATTGAATCAGACTTAGTAAAAGTTATTGACTCAAAAACCCTTGAATCATTCCGAATTAAATATTTAGGAGAGAAGAGCTTTATTACTACTGAAAGAAAAAATCTTAAAAATATTCCACAAGACGAAAGACCAGGCTATGGAAAACTTTTAAATGATTTAACTGAATATATTAAAAACTTATATGACAACAAAAAACAATTTATTGAAGATAAGGAACTTGAGGAAAAACTTTCAAAACATACGTTTGATATAACTTTACCAGGCATCCCTCATGAAGCAGGACATGAACATCCACTAAGTTTAGTTACAGAGGAAATTATAGACATCTTTCATGGAATGGGATTTAGTACAGTTCAGGGACCAGAAGTAGAAACAGATTTTTATAATTTTACTGCTTTAAATACTCCTCCTGATCACCCTGCAAGAGATGAACAAGATACTTTTTACACAAATGTTGCACCACATGTTCTCTTACGTAGTCACACATCTACTGTTCAAATCAGAACAATGGAAAAAATGAAGCCGCCACTCAGAGTTCTAGCTCATGGAAGAGTTTATAGAAATGAAGAAATTAACGCTAGAAAAATGCCATTTTTTCATCAGCTTGAAATATTAGCAGTAGAAAAAGAACTAACTTTTGGAAATATGAAATGGGTTTTAAATGAGTTTACAAATAAATTTTTTGGAAAAGAAATTAAAACAAGATTTAGGCCTGACTTCTTCCCTTTTACAGAGCCAAGTGCTGAGCTTGATGCAGAGTGTCCATTTTGTGATGGAGCTGGGTGTACTACTTGTGGAAATAGAGGCTTCTTAGAATTGCTTGGCTGTGGAATGGTAGATCCAAATGTTTTACTTGCAGTAGATATTAATCCTAATGAGTGGATTGGATTTGCTGCTGGATTAGGATTAGAAAGATTTACAATGCTAAAGTATAAGATTCCAGACATCAGATACTTCTTTACTGGAGATATAAGGTTTTTAAAACAATTTTAATGTATGATTCAAACATAAAACACGAATTAAAAAAATTAAAACCTGAAATTGAATCTTGGTTAAAACAAAATGTTAGCGAAGATAGATTTAGTCACATCGTTCGAGTTGTAAAAACAGCAAAAAGATATGCTAAGAAACTAGAGCTTGATCGTTACAAAGCAGAATTGTCTGCATGGCTTCATGATATAGCAAAAGAATTGCCAGATGAAAAACTTTTAGAAATTGCTAAGCAAAAAAACATTGATTTAGATGAAGTAGATTATAATATGCCTCACATTTTACATGCAAGAGTTGGAGCAGAAATAGCTAAAGAAAAATTTGGGATTAATGATGAAGATGTACTAAGTGGCATTAGATGTCATACTTTGGCTGAGCCAGATATGGGTAAAATAGGCATGCTTATATATCTTGCAGATGCAACTGAGCCAGGTAGAGAAAAAAAATTTGCTGCACCTGTTAGAAAAATATTTAAGGAGAAAGGATTAAAAGCAGCAATACTGCTAGCTATAGATAAAAAAATATTAGATGTCATTGAAAGAAATAAAAAAGTTCATCCACTTACAATAAAAGCAAGAAATTGGTTATTAAACAACATTTTCTAGAGTGTGATCTTCAACTATTGGAACGTATTGTTTAAATTCTTTAGGTAATTTAACAACAAATACAGAACCTTGATTTGGTTTGCTATTTACTGAAATATGCCCGCCTAAAATTGTTACAAGTTTTTTTGATAAAGCTAGTCCAATTCCCAAGCCACCTTGTGACCTGGTAATTGAATCATCTACTTGCCAAAACTTATCAAAAATGTAAGTAATGTTTGACTTAGAAATACCGATACCTTCATCTTGAATCTTAAATTCAATATACTCACCAGAATATTCCTTTGCTGATACAAGAACTTTGCTCTTTTCACTTGAGAATTTAATGGAATTAGAAATAATATTTAATAATATCTTCTCAATGAATTCCCTGCTGGATTCTAATTGTATGTTCTTGTCTTCTAAAATAAACTTTAAATCTATTTTCTTTTTTAATGCAAGAGGGGTAACTGCTTGAGATAAATAATTAAACACATTTTCAACACTAAATATTTCAACACTTATGTGTATTTTCTCTTGTTCAACAGTTGCAAAATCTAACAACTGGTTTATTAAACTTAATAGCTGAGCTCCACCTTCTCTAACCTGTTTTACCATTAATTTCTGAGGGTAGTTTAATTCTCCTTGTAAGCCTTGCATTAAAATATCCGAGTAACCAAGGATAGCTTGTAAAGGTGTCCTTAATTCATGTGAAACTTTTGAAACAAAATTTGATTTTATCTTGTCTAACTCCTGTAACTTTTTGTTTTCTTTAACAAGCTCAATTGATTTTGCTATTGCATTCTTGAGTCTTAGCATTGCTCTTAAACGGGATTTTAATTCATTTGGCTTTATTGGCATAATAATGAATTCATCTACACCTTGTTCTAAAGCTATAACGTTTACTTCTGGTGCATAAGAGCTCATCATAATGATAGGAATAAAAGGGAGCTTTGAATTTGTTCTGATTTTCTGGCAAACTTCAATACCATCAATTCCTGGAAGATTATAATCAAGCAGAATAATATCTGGAACAAATGCTTCCACAATTTTTAATGCACTTATTCCACATGAAGCATGTAGTATCTCATAGTTTTCACCTTCAAGCCAATAACTAATTGCTGCTCTGTTGTTGCTTGAGTCATCTACAACAAGTAATTTTGTTTTTTTTGTAGTTGGCCGAGATTCTTTCATTGTTGCTTCAATCTCCAGAAATCTCAAAATGAAAGCTCTTAAATTATTTAAAATTTTTCTTTTGAGTTGAGTATAAATCTTTAGGATTCCGAAAGCAAGTCCTTTTTAGTTGATTATTAAATTTAAAAAGTTAAGTTTTAAAAATTTTTAGCTCATTAGCACTAAATTGTAAGAATTTTTATATGAGCCTAATACTTTTACTGTATATCAATTAAAGGAATTTAACCCAAAATATTTTTTCTTATATTATTCTTTTTTGTAAGTAAAATTACAATTTATTGTGTCTTCTTTAATTACAAAAGAAACAAACCTTGAAAAGACTTTAAAGCGATTACAAGCTATTGAAGACATATCTGAAGCTTGTTCAAATTTCTTTACACTCGATCTTTCAGCTGTTGCAAAAGGAGTATTAAAGGCATTTTGTGAACTAACAGAAGCAGACTATGGATTATTTTTCTTGTTGAAAAACACAAAGAACAAGCTCTATGTTGAAGCTGCGTATGGGTTGCCTGATAAATATCAGGAAGTAAGGAATAAAGAAAAAATTCTCACCATAGGATTAAATGGTGTAGATGACAACTGGCCTTCTATAAGATCAATGCTTGAAAAACGAATTGTAGTTATAAAAAATCTAGAAAAGGTAAATATGAGCTTTTCAAAATTTTTTACTGAAATCATAAAACCAAATAAAATTATTTCAGCAGCAGCAGTTCCAATTATTGTTAATGATAAATCTGTTGGAGCAATTGCCAAGTATTATGTAAAACCACATAACTTTGATAATGAAGAAATGTCGTTTATGAAAACTACAGCAAATATGATTAGAAATACTATGGAAAGAAATCATCTTTTAGAACTCTCAAGAAGAACTGAAAGAGAACTTACTAATGCTAACGAGATCTTAAGGCAAGTAAACAAAGAGCTTGATTCATTTGTATATATTGCATCCCATGATTTAAGAGAACCATTAAGAACAATTGAAAGTTTTGTAAGCATTCTCCAGGATAAATTAAAAGAAAATCTTAATGAAGAAAAAGAAAATTATTTCTTGCGAATAGTTTGTGCAACACAAAAGATGAGAAGGCTAATAGAAGATCTAACAAATCTTTCCCAGGCATCAAGAAGCAACAAAGAAAATGAAAAAGTAGATTTAAATCTGCTCCTTACTGAAGTACAGTTTGAATTAACTGCATTTATAAAAAATCAAAATGCTAACGTGTTAGTTGTAGACAGGTTGCCACCAGTAATTGGAAACAAGGAAAAAGTTTCTTCAATATTTAAAAATCTAATTACAAACGGAATTAAATTTAACAAATCAAAAGAGCCACATGTAAAAATATCTCTTGCAGAAGACTTAAATTTTGACCCAGAGAAAGTTTGTATTTGCACTGAAGATAATGGTATTGGAATAGAGAGTGAATATCATAAAAAAATATTTGGGTTGTTTCAAAGATTACATACTCAGGAAGAATATGAAGGGACAGGAGCAGGTCTTGCTATAGTTAAAAAGATTTTAGAAAAATATAATTGTGAAATCTGGTTAGAATCACAAGAAAATAAAGGAAGCAGGTTTTACTTTACCTTAAATAGAGCAACATGAGAAAGATATTACTTGTAGAAGACAATAACGATGACATAGTACTAATTAAACTTGCACTGGAAGATTCAAAGATTAATTCAAATTTATTAGTTGCAAATAATGGCAAAGCTGCATTAGACTTATTAAATAATATCGTAGAATCTCAAAGCAAGTTGCCAGATATTATTCTTATTGACATTAATCTCCCTAAAATGAGTGGTCTTGAAGTTTTAAATAAAATAAAATCTAAAACAATTACATCTCACGTTCCTGTTGTAATTTTTACAAGTTCTGATTCCATCTCTGACATGAAGTATTGTTATCAAAATGGAGCAGATTTATTTATTAGGAAGCCAAATAATATAAAAGACCTAAAAGAAATCATGCTGTATATAAAGGAATATTCCTTTAAATCCTGAAAATCAACCTATTACTAGTACAAATGGTGGATATCACATTAAATCTGTTTAATAAATATTTAGTAAGGGTAAGAAAAGTTTAACCACTTTTAATAAAAAGATAACATTGCCGAGTTAGGAATTTAATATGTGGGAAATAAATTAGGGGGGAATTTAATATATGACAGATGGAGCAATATCAAGAGCATTACCAACGATTAGTGCTGAAAATTTAGAAAGACTAAACAAGCTCAAAGCCTCTGTAATTGAAAACGGAAATAATATAGATAGAACAAAAGCTGAGAAAGAACTCCTTAAAACATTAGATACGAATGGTGATGGTAAATTAAATTTGACTGAAAGCAAAGGAGCAATAGATTTATTTATCAGTGAAATAGGAGAGGATAAGAAAGATATTAAAGAGTTTAGGGATAAGCTTTTTGAACTTTTGAAAACTACTTCTAATGAAGGTTTACGAAGAGCCGCAGAAGTTATTGATGATGAAATTAAAAAATCAACAATTGTAAAAGAGCCAATAAAATTTGTTGAAAATAATTTAAAACCTGAACATAAAACAATTTTAAATGCCCAGACGGCTTGGAGAAAAGCACACAGAGGAAGAACCTTTGATTTCAATAATTCAGCTACTATGGATCTTATAAACAGGCATTTGCCTTCTAGTGAGAAGTTGATTGATAATGGAAAAATAAATGAAGGAGCACTTGATAAGCTTGTTCATAACCTCTGGACAAATGACAATCAAAAATTTCTCAGTGCATTTGAAATCTATGCAGTACAACACTGGGCTGATAAAAATATCCAAGATGGAAATCTTAAAAAAGAGTTTATGAATAAGTTCTATGAAAAGGCTATTAATAAAGGAGTGGAGCTTGGATTTAGTGCAAAGATGATGATGCATCAGTTACTTGCAATTAGAACTTCAACAGACTGGCATACGGATAGTAACAATGAACAATTAACAAATTTCAAGAATAACATTGACCGCTTTGGAATAAGCTTCGCTAAATATTTACTAAAGAATGGTACAGCAGGCGAGGATTATATAAAGCTGGCTAGTGGAAAGATAATTTTAGGTAATTTTGATGACGATGACTTCGGTGCAGCGTTACTCCTTTATGATCCACAAGAGTCTGAAGGGAGGAAAATAGCACATGGTAATGACTATCAGTACAGATATATAGAACATAAAACAGCTCCTGATGTAAAAAAGCTAAGGATTAATTTTGCAAGGGAAGGAGAAACACCTAGAGCAGGGAATATTCCTGGTCGTCAATTACCTGCATTTGGTGGGCAGCACTAATGTTTATGCTTTCTATACAATGGCCAATGGGACCGCAACAAAGCAGGTGGTTTGATCCACATAGTATGGAATATACAGAGCAAATCTCATACTTGCAGGAGACTTTAAAACAACAGGCACAACTAGCAGTAGTTAACCAGCTTATCTCTCAAGGAGTAACAGGTCGTGGCATTAAACTTAATGCAAGTAATCCCCATGGTGTACCAGGAAGAGTATTTTTTGTTTCAGGAGACAAAGATAATTACAGACTTTCATATAATTCGGGTACCGTTTTCTCAAAAGAATTTGGTGGTCCAAGATTAGCACCACAAGGATACTTTAGTAGGGGAAGATTTGTACCGGTAGGAATTCTAGCTTATGATCCAAGCTTATCATTGCCAAAAGGTACAACAGATGAGAATGTTTCAAAGACTCTAACTCAGGCTGCAACTGAACTTGACCTAGAAGCAGCTAACGATGAAATTGCTCAAAGGCTTAAAGATGGAAAAATAAAACCTGGTGATACTTTTACAAGAAAAGGTTACACAGGAACTTACACTGCAAGAAGAGATGGTGGCATTACTTTTGAACCGGAAGGAAATGGTCATATTTCTGGAGCGAGGCTAATAAAACAAGCTTACTATATAAAAGACCATATGTGGCATGAGTGGACACCTGAAGCAAAAGAAGATACAATACCTAAAGCAACGATAACAATTCCTACTCAAAGTCAATCTCCAAAACTAATAAAGGAGCATATTACACAACAGCAGAGTAAACCATCTCGTTTACAAACTGATCAGCTTTACACACTACCGGAAATACAATACAAACCACAGAATCAAGATTAGAGGATTATTTCTTTTTAACTAAAGTCAGATTAACTTACTACAAAAACAAACCTACCAAATTTCTCGTTTGGCACATAATAAGTAAACAGCATCTCACATAAGATTTAAGATCACGTTAAAGTTATCAAATCCTTAAGATTAAATAAATTTTATCTTGTCACTATGTAAATTTCTTTTTCTAGAATTACTTGTATGCTTGTAGGTTTTTTAAGTAAGGAGAATTTAAAAATGTCAAACCCATGGGAAATAAATTATTATAGAAATATACCACCGTTTCCACCTTCCTTTGCTGATAGAAGAAGTCGTGGAACTTTTACGAGTAGAGGTGCTGCATATAACCACAGATTTTATTCACAACAATTAGATGATCAATTTGGAAGACTGATGAATATTGCAGATTTTCAAAGCTCTATTGCTCAAAACATGGCAAGAAACCACTATGAAAGAATGGTTAATCAATCTAATTTTGTAAGTAGTTTATACATTCAACCTATTCCTATGCAAAATGTTATTGGTTCAGATGAGTGGTTTGCTAGTAGACCACCTATAGCATATAGACAGTCTTATACACCCAGAGTTGAAATGGAACAAGGACAAGATATAGATATGCCAAGAATGTCAAACCCACGAAGACCTAGAAACATTGCCTGGGGTTAAAGGAGAAAAGAATGCCAGAGCAAATATCCCCAACAAGGAGTTATAATCCACAACTTCCAGTTAGACGATTTACTTCACAAACTTCTGGGCATGCTTTGCCACCACCTAGAATTAATTGTCTTTCTGGATATGTTCAAATTGGCAAAGAAGAAGATAGATTATTTTTTAAAGAAAGTAGTGTAGAAGCTTTTCACTCAAGTTCTCCTGGTTCAATTTTTAGTGCACAAAATATTAATGGCGACTCTGTAGTGTTCACTGCCATTGCTTTTTATGAAGGAGGTGAAAAAGTTGGTGCAGAACTTTTTTATAATCCTAAAGGCTATGGCTGGATAAGAAATAATAGGTGGAGTTCGGTTGATTCAGATGATGATACTTTATACAGAGCATATTACCAAGGGAGGAATCCAAATTCAATTCTTGATATGGCTGGTTTACGTAAGTTAGGATTCAATGGCAGAGGGAGATTTATTAATCATGAAACAATTGACTTAGCAGGAAAGACAAATGAATTTTTAGTAATTGATTTTCCGTTTTGGGATGAAGAAACACAAGGAAAAAAACCAAAGCCTATTACTTTACAGCTAAACCTGGATGGTGCTGGGCAATGTAAAAAGAATCCTTTTATAAATTTAAATGAAGCACTGCTTGAAAGATATGGTGTACAGTGTAGCTTTTATCAAGGTTTAAGAATGAATAGAGGGTTTACTCAGATTTACTCTAGATCAGGAATTGAAGATGATTTGAGAATTTATCCAAAGCCTGTTGTACAAATAAATTATTTTGATCCTATTAGATAGATTCTTAAACAAAGGTTTACATTAAAAAAATTTAAGCTAATACATATCAAATCTACTTATCTTTAAACTTTATATTCACTAGGGAAAGGAAATTTAAAATGTCATATACAACAACTTTTCACATTCATACTCCTATTAATGCACCTTCTCGTTTAGAATCTCTGCCACAACCAAGGGTATATAAAGATCATTCAAGTCAACCTACATTAAGTGGAGATCAATTTGTAGCAGCCCAACCAGAACCTTCTCATCATGGAGCTCCAGCCACAGCTCCACCTTTAAGGTCTGGCACTCTTATTACAGGCAGACAAGTAAAACCACCTACTGGAGGAACTGTAGTAGGCCATACATCAGATGGGCGACCAATTATACAAGTAAGGAGTAGTTATGGATACAGAGGGGATGCTGACGTTGTTGAAAGAGCATATGTAGATCTTTCTTCTTCACGCTTAAATTATTTTACACTAAAAATTAATCCGGAAGGATTTTTTGAAACTGAAGACAAAATTAAGAAAGTAAAAGATGAGATTTCAAATCTTGGGCTAAGACTTGCTACAAGATCTTTTTTAGTACCCATGAAAGAAAAAGAAATACCAAAATTACAACAAGAAGTAGATGCTTGGCAGAAAACTTTTGATGAGGAAAAAGAAAAATTTGAGGCACTAGATAAAAAAACAAAGACTTCTGAACAAGAGTTAGCAAATAAAACAAATGATCATAACAAAGCAAAAGATAAAGTTAAAGATGCAGAGTTAACTGTAATTCAAAAAGAAGCTGAAGTAGAAGCATACACAGAAGCCTTAGATAAGGCTATAAAAGATAAGTTAGATAGTGGTACCCTTCCAGCTCTAGTTCAAAATTCTCTCCAGCAAGCAGTAAATAAGTATCAAGCAGCCAAAGGCCAGTTAGAAACTAAAACTACTGAAAGAGATAATGCTAAGTCAGAGCGAGCAGATATAGAAGGAAAATTTAGAGACAAAGCAAAAGAACTGAAGGATGATCCAACTAATAATGTCTTAAAAGGAGAATTAGCTACTCTTGCAACTCAAAAAATAAATGCAATAGAAAAGTTACGAAGAGCTGAACAAGAAGTAATTATAAAACAAGCAGCTTTTAATACAGCTAGAGCTAGTAGAGAGATTGAATATAGAGATGTAATTAATGGTAATCCAGCTAGAGGCATTGCAGCACCCGATCCAGAACTTCAAAAGAAATTAGCTGATTTAAATAATTCAAAGCAAGAATTAAATGATGCTAAAGCTAATCTTGTAAGTGCAAGGGTAGACTTAACAAAAAAAGAAAATGATTTGACAGCTACAGATAAAGTACATAAGAAAAATGAGAAAAGTAAGAATGATGCATCGGAGGCAGAAAATACAGCAGAAAAATTGCTTAAAGAAGCTAAGAAAAAACTAGCTGATGCTGAAAAAGAAATAAATGATCTTAAAGATGAAGGAGCAATAAAAAAAGAAATTGCAACTAAAAAAGGTGAATTAGCTAACTTAGGAAAGAAGCTTGCCCAGTTAAAACTAGATTCAAAAGAAATAGAGCTAAATATTGCAAGTGGAATTCTAACTTATACAGAACATGGCAGGGATTTTCATCCATTTATGCAACAAAAAATGATAGGATACTTAGAAGAAGCTGGCATTGTTCTTGAAATAGTATCCCCTGAAAGGACCCGTAATGGCGAGCCTTCAGGTATGAGAGCACTTAAACTAGGTGGTAACTCTATGACTATAAGAGGAGTTAATATTTTTTCACATGCTGACACTGATAAGGACATTGAAATTCTTACAAGAGGACGTGTGACCAGAACTCGAACTGGTAGAGATGGAAGCATAAATCCTGACTCTGAAGGCAGAATAAAATTAGAAATCAGACTCCCCACTCCTTAATTTTAAATATTATCTTTAATATATTTATCCAAATAACCTTTTAAGGAACATATCATGTTGCAGCTCTTCTTCTTATCGAGGGATTAAAACCATGATGGAAGGAACAAAACACATGATACTAGACTGGACTTCAGCTTTACAAACAGCTCTTACAACTCTTTTGCAAAAGATTTCTTTTGTGCTGCCAAATCTTCTTGGAGCATTGATTATTTTAATTTTAGGTTCTTTAGTAGCAATGCTTTTAAGTGGACTGGTTGGTACAGGGATTAAAAAACTTAAATTAGATATAGCACTTGAAAAAACACTTTTATATCCTGTCTCTGAAAATCTTGGAATAAAATTAAATACATCCAGGCTTTTTAGTGAGCTAGTAAAATGGTTTGTTTTAATTATTGTTTTTATTGCTGCTGCTGATATTGCAAATCTTACCCAAGTAACTGACTTTTTTAATGAAGTTTTACTTTATCTGCCAAATGTTTTTGTAGCAGTAATTATATTGCTTGTAGCTTCACTCTTAGCTAACTTTGTTGCAAACCTTATTACTACTTCATTTAAAGATGAACTTGGTTATTTATCTGGCATTGCAAAAGTTGCAATATTTACTTTTGCAATCTTAGCTGCCCTAAACCAGCTTCAAATCTCAAGACCTCTTGTTGAAATTCTTTTTACTGGCATTGTTGCAACTGGTGTACTTGCATTTGGACTAGGCGGAAAAGATGTAGCTGGTGATATAGTTAAAAAGATTTACGACGATTTTCAAACCAGAAAACGCAGATAATTTCATAAATACGAGATTAATTTTTTATAAAGAATAATTTAGATTTTATTCTGGATCTATATAATTGAAGATCCTGCAAAGATGCTATTTTTAAAAAGGGATTTAAGAAATGAAAACACAACAGGTACAACCTAAGCTAACAGGAATAGTAATTCCTAGAGAACAAGAAGCTTCACTGGGCATTTATGATGCAGTTTATAAGAAAATCGGTGGACAGACAAGATTACCTTCATTGAAAATTTTTGTAACCGATAGTGGATATAAATTAACAGGTAGTTCGCCAACCTATTATTTGAAACAACTTGCTCAAGTAGCTTTATGTAATTTATTTCCTGCTGAATTTATTAGAAATGATATTAAAGTAGTTTAAAGTTTATTTGAATTTTGGACCTAAGGAGACTTGAACTCCTGACCCCTTGCATGCCATGCAAGTGCTCTACCAACTGAGCTATAGGCCCGTAATTCCTTTGCACCATTAAAAATTAAATTGTTTTCTGTAACTTGACCTACTAAATGTTCCCTAAGCCAAGCTCCTTCCTTTCCAAAAATATATTTTTGAACAAATGGAATCAATGCTTTTATAACATTAAATCCAGGATCTAAAGTATGCCCTAAACCTTCTAAGGTAAGCAAGGCACGAATAATTAAAGCAAGTTCAACAGGAATTCTAAAAGGATATTTATAAATAATATGTGCAAGATCTTCTATTATTTGTTTAAATGTTGTACTAATATCACCCGTATGACCAAAACGTATATCGTAGACTGGCTGTAATACTCTTGCTAATTCATTTAGATCACATGAATCTTTTTCTAATAAACCTAATGAGACAAAATTATTTACTACTTCTTTGTAGTTCCTGTTTATTAAATTTAAAATTGTATTTGTAAGTTTGATTTGTGTGTCACGTGAAACATGTCCCACCATACCAAAATCAAAAAATGCTAGTCTCCCGTCTTTCATAACTCTTAAATTCCCTGGATGTGGATCTGCATGAAAAAACCCATCTGTTAAAAGTTGTTTTAAATAAACATTACAACCTTCTCTTGTAATTTCTTTTAAATTTATTCCACCTGACACCATCTCTTCTTTTTCATTTACTTTCCAACCATGAACATGCTCTAAGGTAATAACTCTTCTAGTTGTGTATTGCCAGTAAACTCTTGGTACATAAATCTGATGGAATCCTTTAAAGTTTTTCCTGAAGTGATCACAATTTTTCCCCTCTTGTATATAATCAATCTCTTCATTGATAACTCTTAAAAACTCATCTAACAAACCTACGTAATCATTTCCCCTCGCAATAGACAAATATTTCATAATTTCTTTAGCACAAGCTTTTAATACAAAAACATCCTTTTCAATTTCATTTTTTAAGTTTGGTCTTTGAACCTTGATAATTACTTCTTTGTTTGTATCTAAAAGAGTCCCTCTGTAAACCTGTCCTAAACTCGCACTTGCAAGAGGGTAAGAATCAATTTCAGAAAAAATACTTGTAAGTGGCCTTTTTAATTCGGCTCTAATAATGTCAAATGCCAAATCATTATCAAATGGTGGTACCTCATCTTGTAACTTTGCAAGTTCTTTCATATAGACTAGTGGAATGAAATCAGCTCTTGTTGCTAAAATCTGCCCTAGCTTTATGAAAGTAGTTCCATGTATAAGTATTTGTCCTAAAAGCCACTTTGCTCTCTTTGAATCTCTTTCTTCTTTAGAAACTAAAAGTAAGGGATCAATTTTTGTACAAATATAAAATAAAAAACCATCGTTTCTAAAATCTTTATGATCCAGCCAGATATAAAAGCTAATTTGTAGAGCAAACTTTAAAAATGAAGTTAATCTTCCAATCCCGCTAAGTCCATACTCTGAAAAAACCTCACGATAAATAACAAAAATACTTTTTAAGATTTTTAAAGACACTTTAAACCAACCCATATCCTGCTTTAGGATGATTATACTTTATGGATTCATATGGACACCCAATCTTACATGCACCACATTCTATACAGTTTTCATAGCTAATAATTAACCTATCATCAATTCTTGACCAAGCAAAAACATTTGCCGGGCAAAATTGTGTACATTCTTTATTTTTGCAAATTAAACAAATGTCATGGTTAACCTTAATATGAGATTCTATATCTGGTTGTAACCTTGTTATATACAACTTTTCTTCAATTGTTGTAATCTTACTTCTCATTTCTTGTTAAGCAACACCATCAAAAACTGAATGACCCAAATAATCCAAAGTATCTAAATGCTTAATGGAAAAACAATCTCGTTCATACAAAGAAGAATAATTCTTCCATGCAATATTTTGATTTCTAAAATTTAAGTACAGTGTATTTTGTTCCAACAATTCCTTGTAATGAGAAAGTGGTTTTTTTGAATAATCATTAAATGACTTTGCTCTTATAACTGTTTGAGCTGCATACTTTCCAGAAAGTACTGCTAAGGTTGAGAAATTAAGATTAAAAGGATTTACAAATAAACCAGCACCACCAATAAGTAAACAACCATCGACATAAAAAGTTGGCATTGGTATTTTACTGTTTATATGTTTAAAGCAAGGCAAAATATAAGATGAGTAATTATTCACAATTCCTTTTGAAATATAAGGTTTTATTGCAGAGTGTTGTTTTAGTCTTTCCATGTATTCATTTATATTAATTTTATTTGTAATTAAATCAGAAAGTAATACACCAATGCCTAATGAGATTGAATCTTTGTTTGTATGTAAATAACCTAGTCCATGAATTTTATTTCCTTCATTTCCAAATGAGTAATCTGTAAACAATCTTATAGCTATGCCTTTATCTTCATCTAAGCTAAACATTTCCTGAATTAATTCTTTTGACAGGTAGATATTTTCTTCAACAAATACAAGAGTTTGCCTGGGTGTTAATTCTCCCTTACGAAGACCAAATGTTTTAGTTAAAACAGAATTTATACCTTCAGCAACTATAACTACATTTGCATAAATCTCTTCATTGTCATCTGTTCTAACTCCAAGCACTTTCCCATTTTCTACTATTAATTCTTTAATCAGAGTTTTGTATTTTATAAATGCTCCTTCTTTTTTAGCTTTATTTGCCATCCAGCCAGTAAATGGTCCTCGTAAAATATTAAAAGCTAGCAATGTACCTGAATTTAGTTTGTGATTACTTCTTAAATTAATTGATGCTAAGGACTCATCTACCATTAAGTAAGCTCTGTAATCACTTACAAATCTTTCTATAGGAGCTATTCCATCTTGACTTTCCCAAAACTTTCCAAAAATATCCTCTAAAGGTTTTGAGTATATTACACTACTGTAAAAATTTCTTGAGCTTGAATTTATCTCTTTTTCAAATACAATTGTTGTTATACCTGCATCAGCCAAAACTTTGGCTGCTACAAGCCCGCTTGGACCAGCACCAACTATAATTACTTCAATGCTTTTCTTTGATGAATTCATACTTTTAATAATAACACCTAGTAAAATAAAGCGATATGACAAGCAAAAATAAAATTTTATCAAATGAACAAGTTTCAAGAATAATTGTAAGTATCTTTATTTTTTCAATAGCACTTTTTTGTTTGTATTTTGGAAGTTGGGTCTTAAGTTTAGTCTTGTTATTTGTTTTTTGGCAAGTTAATACAGAGTTTATAAATATAGTTCGGACAAAAGGTATTAATCCATCGAACAAATGGATTAGATTTGTTAGTATCTTATTTTTTATAATTGCCTCACTGCCAATATTTGGACTACCGAAAAATTTACCCATTAAATTATTTACTTTTATATTTATCTTTGGTGTAATTGGTTGTTTTTTTAGATTAATTTTCCGAGGGAATAAAAAAGAACCTATTGCAACGATATCTGATGTTGGAGCTTCTGTTTTAGGTTTTGTTTACACTGGTTTGTTACCAAGTTTTGTAATCCTTTTAAGAGACTTAGGATTTATATATGTAATTATTCCAATACTTTGTACTGCTGCTTGTGATATTGGTGCATACTATGGAGGAAAACTTTTTGGCAAGACTGTATTAAAACCAGAAATTAGTGCTAAAAAGACTTTTGAGGGTGCAATTAGTGGTTTTTCAGCAAGTATGATCATTGCACTTATATTAGTTTATTTTACAAGAAGCGAATTTAATTATAATCTTCTTCATGGAGTTATGATTGGTTTATTCTCAGGTGTGTTCAGTCAGTTTGGTGATTTGTTTGAATCACTTTTAAAAAGGGATGCAGGCTTAAAAGATTCAGGAAAGGTTTTACTTTCTCATGGTGGAATTTTAGATAGAATCGATAGTTATATTTTTGTCATCTGGGCAATTTATTTTTATGTAAGCTGGTTTATATAATTATCTGTGTTCCAGCGGTATAACTTCTCTTTGTGGAGGACCATTGTAAATTGCCCTTGGCCTAATTAATCTATTGTCTGATAATTGTTCAATCACATGTGCTGACCAACCAGCAAGCCGGCTTAAAACAAAAATCGGTGTGTAAAGAGGGATTGGTATGCCAAGTGAATAGTATGCAAGCGAAGAATAAAAATCAACATTTGGGAAAAGACCTTTCTTTTCTCTCATTACTCTTTCAATAGTTTGAGCAACGTCAAAATATTTTGTGTTTCCTGTTCTAGCTACAAGTTCCCGAACATATCTTTTCATAACATGTGCTCTGCCATCTGATTTTTTATAAACTCTGTGCCCAAAGCCCATAATTTTTTCTTTTTTATTTAACATATCTACTATATACTTTTCAGCATCTTGTGGGTTTGAAATTCTTAATATTAATTCCATTGCTGCTTCATTGGCACCTCCATGAAGTGGTCCTTTTAAAGCACAAATACCTGAGGTAATTGCTGAATAAATATCTGAGAGGGTGGATGCAGTTACTCTTGCACAAAAAGTAGATGCATTATACTCATGTTCAGCATAAAGTATAAAACTTGAGTTCATAACTTTTTCTTCAAGTTGGTCAGGAATTTTACCAGTTACAAGCTGTAAAAATCTTCCAGCAAATGAAATTTCCTTTGAGATTTTTGGCAGAGGTTGATTTTTTGTTAAATAGTACCAGGTCATTAGTACAGTTGGCAATTTTGCAATTAATGAGTATGCAATTTGTTTGGTTTCTTCAATTGAATATTTTCTATCAGGCTCTAGAGCACCAATGAAAGAAACAGATGTCCTTAAAACATCCATGTAATTTGAGTTTTGGGGAATTTGTTTTAATACTTTAATTAGAGGCTTAGGAATTTTTCTGTCTTTAATAAAATATTTAGTAATTCTTTTTAGTTCTCTTCTCTTTGGAAGTCTTCCATCAATTAGTAAATGTGCAACTTCTTCATAACTTGCTTTAAGAGAAAGCTCAATAGCGCTGTAACCCCTGTAAAGTAAATTTTCATTTTCTGGGTTTATTGTACAAATTGATGTACTTCCAGCAACTACATCTTCCAGTCCTTTAGTAAATTGTTCTGTCAGTACTGTTGGCATTTGAACCTATAATAAAGCATTTATCATTTTTTATCAATCTTTATTGCACCCTGGGTCTTTCTCTTTTTCGTAATAGTTCAACAACCTATATAACTCTTCGCGAGACTGCAAGCTATTTAAAATTGACTTTTGAGTGCCTTCCTTCTTTATAATTTGATATACTTCCTCAATTGCTCTCATCATTCTTCTAAATGCTGTCAGAGGGAAAATAATCATTCTTATTCCAAGAGCTTCAAACTCAAATACAGATATATAAGGAGTTCTCCCAAACTCAGTCATATTAGCTAATACAGGAATCTTTAAGCTGTCTACAAACTTCTTGTATTCATCCTTACTTTCTAGTGCTTCAGCAAATATTGCATCTGCACCTGCTTCTTGATATTTCTTTGCACGTTCAAGGGCGTCATCCAGACCAATTACATTTCTAGAATCCACCCTTGCAATTATAAAAAAATCAGGATTAGTCCTTGCCTGACAAGCACTTTTTATTTTTAAAACCATCTCACTAGCTGGTATAACTTCTTTACCAGGCCTATGACCACAACGTTTTGGAAAAACCTGATCTTCTAAATGTATACCTGCTGCA
The DNA here is from genome assembly GCA_016193285.1 of Candidatus Melainabacteria bacterium. Taxonomy (NCBI): domain Bacteria; kingdom Bacillati; phylum Candidatus Melainabacteria; species Candidatus Melainabacteria bacterium. The sequence goes on along the minus strand of JACPSL010000033.1, from coordinate 10,746 downwards.
CCTACAGATTCTAATTTTCTAACCGTTTGTTCTACATCATTAAACCCTGTGTCTGCATCTACCAGTAGAGGCGTTGCGCGCAACGCCTCTACATTTACAATCCTTCTTGTCTCTTCACACACATCATTTAATGTTGTAATTCCTAAATCCGGCAGGCCAAAACATCCTGTTGCAATTCCTGAACCAGACAAATACAAGGCTTGAAACCCAACATTTTTTGCAACCAGTGCAGATGCTGCATTAAAAACACCTGGCAAAACCAAGATCTTATTTTCTTTTAAAAGTTGGTGAAATGGTTTCATAGTATATCTATTAAACTATTTTGCTTATCTAATTCCATTACCTTTTCTATTTGGTTTTCAATCTCTTCTTTTTGCAAATGAGGTGCTGCAAGATTTCTCCACTTATTAAATATATCTTCATCTCTCATTGGATTCTTTGGATGTCCAAAAGGATGAAGTACTTCTTTTACAAATTTTCTCCCAATATATGAATTTATTTCAAGTCTGTTTCCAAAACTTTTTGGGTAATCATCTGAGTATTTTAAATCTTCAACCACTTTAATTTTTTTCATAAACTTTAAAAGACCAGAATCACGAAAATTTTTCCCGTGAAAGCTCTTAGCTGTAACATTGCCATCCCTAAGTGCAATAGCAGTACAATATGGCAAGCTATGGTCTGCAGTTTCCTTAGAGGTTGGCTTCCATTTTTCTGCTTCAGAACCAATAATTTCATAAGCTGCTTTGTGAGTAAAAATCGTCATGCCTTGAATTTGCTCTAATTTTAATCCTTCTTTGTGTAACTCAATCCCTGCTTCAACTGCGCTTTGAGCATGGTATTCAACAGGATAAGGTTTTATATATGTCTCTAAAATTTTCCTTGGTGGCATGCCAATATTTGGAAGTGTTAGATTTATTGGACCTGAAATTAAAGCTTCGAAGCCTTTTAGTCCTTCAAAAATTGGTGATGGTCCCGTCATTCCTTCCTTAGCAAGTCTAGCTGCAAAAAGCCCTCCACGTGCAGCATTTGCAAATGCACATGCTTTCCACATAGACATTTCACCTACACGTGTCTGGCGAGTAGCAATATTACATACACCAGCAATGCCAAGTGCATTTTCTAATTGTTCTTGATTTAAGTCCATTAAAATAGCAGTCCCACAAGCACAAGAAAATGCCCCATATGTTACATGATCTATCCCTTTAGCTCGAAGCGAAGCTCCATCACATAACCTGCACTGAATTTCATATGCAACTGCAATAGCTAAAATTAAATCAAGTCCAGTTTTTCCATAAGCTTGAGCAGTTGCGATTAATGGTGCAATATTATCAGATGGATGTGCTGGCTCAAGTGATAAATAAGTATCATTAAAATCTAGATAACGAACAAGTGATCCATTGGCAAAAGCTGCTTCTTCATAAAAAACTTTTTTTTTCTTTCCAAATAAAAGTGCATTATATTTCCCTTTTACTTTTGAACATGTTTTTAAAAGAATCCTATAAACCTTTGAATCATAAGCACCAACTGCACAAGCCAAGCTATCTAATACCCTTCTTTTTACTTCATGAATAACTTCTTTTTCCAGAGATTCTTTTTTTACTGATAAAACATAATTTGCAATTTGATTTGATTTAGTAATTTGCTTTGTTAGGGTTTCTGACATTAATTTTGGTTTTACCTACCGCCTTCCTTGCTCATTCTTCGCTCGTCAGGCTTTGCAAAGTGCTGTCGGTATGCTGTACCTAACGTGCTTCAGATTTTACCAAATAAATTGGATAAAATCTTACTGTGTAAATAGATTGCTCTAAAATGTTACTCTAGATAGGCAGTAACTTAATTTTGATTTTGTCTAAAGGTGTGTATAATAGTAAGTATAAATGAGGTAAGTAGGTATGGCAAACAATGAAAGAATAAACTTTACATTATCAAATAAAGCTCTTAAGGCATTGAAAAAAATACCGGCTGGCCAAAGAAGCAAATACATAGATGAGTTAATAATTAAAGATATCAAAAGTAATGACTTGGCAGAATTTATAGAGAAGTATAAAAAAAGAAATAAGCCTATTTGGACAGATGAAAATCATCCCGATCTTATGACAGAAGAAGATATTGCAAACTATAGACCATTAAAGTGGAAAAAAATAGAAGAGTGGTAAATTGAATTATTTACTCGATACAAACTTTTTAATTGGATTCCTGCGAAAAAAAATAGTTTTTATTGAAAAACTAGATGAATTGCGTAAGCTTGGGAAACTTTATATTTCAGCTATAACGGTTACTGAAATTTATGCTGGGTGCAGAGAGAAAGAATTCAAGGAAACTGAGGAACTAATAAATAGATTACAGGTTATTCCTTTAAGTAGATATACAGCAAAAGAGGCAGGAAAATTAATTTATAAGTTTGCAAGATTTGGGAAAACTATACAAACTAATGATGTGATAATTGGTGTCACAGCAAAAATCTATCATCTTGTTTTAGTTACTAAAAACACAAAAGACTTTCAAATGCTCTACCCAAGCCAAATTGAAGAGTTTCCAAAATGACCTCACAACTTCACGACCTCGAAACCTTGTAACCTCATAACCTCTACATGCCTCTTAACATCAGCTCTTACTCTCTTAAAGTCTCCATTAAAAATTGCATCAGCATTAAATATTCCACTTCCTAGACAAACTCCATAAGTACCATATCTTGTTAAAACCTCTTTCATGTTTTTATCATTCACTCCACCGACTGCATAGGTTCTTATTTGATAACTAAATAACTCATCTGCAAATTCTTTCAGCCTTTCAAAACCTAGCCTACCATCAGGAAGTTTTATCACAACCTCACCACCTGGCTTTTTACTTTTTGCTTTTAAATAAAATTTATAAAACTGTGTTGGACTTTTAACTACAGTACTGATTGCTGAAAGCTGATTGCTGAAAGCTAAAATCTCCCAAATTTTTTTATTTAGTTCTTCAAATTCATCCCTAAACGGTTCTTTAATGGCTTTAAATAGTTCTTCATGAGTTTTTACATTTGCTGGAAAAAATTTTATGTCAGCAACTCTAAAATCAATTGTTTTTTTTAAATCAGATTCAGTAAAAACACCAGGAAGAATCGGGATGTTGTATTGATTTGCTATTTCAATTGTATCTTCAAAAAACCCAGGGCTTACAAGAAACTTTGCACCATGATTAATTGCTTCACAAGCTTTTTCTTTATTTTTTATTGAACCTGCACCAATGTTTAAGTTCTTTTTTACACACACGTCTAATATTTCTTGCCAGAAATCTGAGTTAGATGTAATTTCAACTGCTTCTAGTCCTGCATCAAATGCAGTTTGTATGGCAGTTATTGCATTAATTGCAGGTGTAGCTGGTTTTGTACGAAGGATACCAACAAGGCGAAAGTTTAAATAGTTTGGTTTTTTTTTAATCAATGAGATAATACTAACATGTCTGAATTAATTAATAAAACACTTGGTCAGTTACTGGATAGTACTGCCTTGAAACACCCTGATAAAGATGCAATTGTTTTTACTGATCTTAACTACAGACTAACTTATAAAGAATTTAAAAGTGTAACAGATGAAATTGCTAAAGGACTTTTATCACTTCATATAAAAAAAGGAGAACACATTGGTATATTTGCAGTAAATTGCCCTGAGTGGGTAGTTTTACAATTTGCATGCGCAAAAGCTGGAGCAGTTCTTGTAAACATTAACCCTGCATTAAAAAGTCATGAGCTTGAATATATTTTAAAACAAGGAGATATTACAACTTTGTTCATAACTGAATATTTTAAAGGTCAAAGCATGATTGAAGTTTTAAAAAATGTAGAAGCGTCACATCCAACATCTCTACGAAAGGTAATTACCATACGTGCAAAAAATCATCCAGAATACATAAGATGGGAAGATTTAACACAACTTTCAAAAAGCATTTCTTGTGAAGATTTAATTGAATGTGAAAGCAACTTAAGCCCAAGTGACATAGTAAATATTCAATATACTTCAGGAACTACTGGCTTTCCAAAAGGAGCTCAGTTAACTCACTATGGAATACTAAACAATGCTTACTTTTGTGGTGTTAACATGAATCTTTTAGAAAAAGATTCTATTTGTATACCTGTACCACTTTATCATTGTTTTGGATGTGTGCTTGGAACATTAGTAGCTGTAAACTTTGGAATAAAAATGGTTTTTCCATCAGAAGTATTTGATCCTAAGAAAGCACTTGAAGCAGTTCAAAAAGAAAAATGCACCGCACTTTATGGCGTGCCAACAATGTTTATATCTGAATTAGCCCTAGAAAATTTTAATCAATATGATCTCTCTTCACTTAGAACAGGGGTTATTGCAGGTGCACCATGCCCAATGGAATTAATGAAACAATTAATTGAAAAAATGAACTTAAGTGAAATTACTATTGGCTATGGTTTTACAGAAGCATCACCATTAATTACACAAACAAGATTTAATGATCCACTTGAGGTTAAAGTTGGAACAGTAGGAAGAGCTCATCAAAATGTAAAAGTAAAAATTGTTAATAGTGAACTTTGTGTTTATGGATACAATGCAATGAAAGGCTATTACAATATGCCAGATAAAACAAAAGAAGTAATAGATCAGGAAGGCTGGATGCATACCGGGGATCTTGCAACAGTAGATGAAAACGGGGTTTATAAAATTGTTGGCAGAATAAAGGATTTAATAATTCGTGGCGGTGAAAATATTTATCCAGCTGAAATAGAAGAGTTTTTAATGACTAATCCAAAAGTAGAAATGGTTCAAATAGTTGGAGTACCAGATGAAAAGTTTGGAGAACAAGTTGCAGCAGCCGTCAAACTAAAACCACAAGAAATATGGACAGAACAAGAAGTAAAAGACTGGTGTAAAGGAAAAATCGCAAACTATAAAATTCCTTACTATGTAAAATTTGTAAATGAATTTCCAATGACTGCAAATGGAAAAATACAAAAATATAAATTAAGAGAAATGTTACAATCTGTTTTATACTAAACACTTCATTTCAGTAATTAAGTCACCAATAGTCCACCCGTTATTTCTTCCTCTGGTGGGTAGGTTTTCTAAAATTTCTTGCAAAACCCTGTTAGATTCATCAGTCATTTTTAAGGAGTCATAAGCTAATGCCAATGCTAAATAGCAAGAAACATCTCTTTCATCCACTGGTTTCATTTTTTCTAAATTAACAGCATGCTCAGCTAGTTCAAGAGCTTCTTCAAAAAAACCTCTTTTAATGTGTACTAAAGCTAATTGTTTCCATGCCACTGAGTAATTTTCATGATGCTGTAAAAATTCTTCTGCAGTCTGCAATTCATTATCACGATCTTGAGCTGGAGCTTTCACTTTAATACTTACAACAACTGGCTTTTGCTGCTCTTTATGAAACCCTCTGATTTCTTTCTGATTAAGCTTTTGAGTAGGTTCTGTAAATAAACTCCGGCCTAATGGTGTCAATGCAATTAAAACTATCATAGTAAAAACATTTTACACTAACATGTTTTTAATTTCATCATCTGTAACAGGATTAAAATTTTCATAATGTAATCCTACGGCTATAAATTCTCTGGGTATTTTTAATGTTTCAATCTTATTAACCTGACTTTTTAACTCGTCATAAGCATCAAGGCTAATTACAGGAACAGCTAAAGTTAAAGAGGCAGGATTTTGTTTTTTTATTGATTTAATTGCAGCAAGAGCAGTCATCCCCGTTGCTGTACCATCATCAACCAAAATAACATTCTGTCCTTCACAGGAGCAGGTTTGAAACCTGTCCCTACGGTAAATTCTTTCTCTCTCCTTACAATCTTCAACCAAAGAGGGTATTTCTTGTAAAGGGCTTTCATGAAACATTTCTGCATGAGGAGAAATGACATAATCTCCATGAGATGTTACTGCTCCAACAGCTAGTTCAGGATTATTTAGAGCACCAATTTTCTTAGAAACTATAATATCTAATTCCCCATTAAGTAAATCTGCAATTGGTTTTGCTACTACTACACCACCTCGCGGCAATCCAATAACAATCGGGTTTGAGAGTTTATAGAAGATTAACTTCTCTGCAAGTTGTCTGCCCGCATTTGCTCTATCTTTAAAAATTAAGTCTGTATTTAAGTACTTTATCACTAGGATACTATTATATTATGCTTGGCTATGAAATTTTAGATCATCCTGCTGATATTGGGATAAAGGTTTATGGAAAAACAATTGAAGAACTTTTTATAAATGCAGCATTAGGAACCACATCTTTAATAACTGATCTTGACTCAATTTCAACAAAATTAAAAAAAGAAATTATTGTTAAAGAAAAAAGTATAGAAGAACTTTTTATAAATTGGCTGGATGAAGTTATTTATTTATTTGATACAGAAGGGTTTCTTGCAAAAAATATTGTTGTAGAAACGTTTCATGGAGCGTTTCTACATGCAAACATTGAAGGTGAAATATTTAATAAAGATAAACACGAGATAAAATTATATTTGAAGGCTGTTACGTATCATCAGTTAGAAGTTAAACAATTAGAAAATAAAGACTGGGAGGCAAGAGTTTATTTTGATGTTTAAAGATATATTACAAGAGATAGGATCAAACCGATATCTAATTCCAAAATCATTTGATCCAAGAATGAAAGTTGATGTTTTGGTTTACAGCTCTACTCAAATGCTTGATCAAATAACAAAAGACCTCTCATTAAAACAAGCAATTAATGTTGCAACATTACCTGGAATAGTTGGAAAAGCACTTGTTATGCCTGATTGCCATCAGGGATATGGTTTCCCTATTGGTGGAGTTGCTGCTATGGATTTAAAAAAAGGAGTTGTTTCTCCTGGTGGAGTTGGCTTTGATATAAATTGTGGGGTAAGGTTATTAACAACACCATTGACATTAAATGATGTTGTAGAGACAACTGGACGGTTGTCTCTACTGGTAAATGAATTATTTAATGCTATCCCGGCAGGAACAGGTTCTAAGGGAAACATAAAAATTACAACTAATGACATGGATGAAATTCTTTTAAGTGGTGCAAAGTGGACATTAAAAAAAGGTTTTGCAACTAAAGAAGATTTAAAAAATACTGAAGCATATGGTTGCTTAAATGGAGCAGATCCATCAAGAGTTAGTAACAAAGCAAAGAAGAGAGGATTTGATCAGCTTGGAACGCTTGGATCTGGAAACCACTTTTTAGAAGTACAATACGTTGAAAAAATTCACAATGAAGAAATTGCAAGTCTTCTTGGAATTTCAAAAGATCAAATTGTAATTTTAATCCACTGTGGCTCCCGTGGGCTTGGACATCAGGTTTGTACTGATTATGTACATATTATGCAAGAAGCTATGAAAAAATATGGAATTGAAATTCTAGACAGAGAACTTGCTTGTACTTTTATAGAGTCGCCTGAAGGGAAAAATTATCTTGCTGCAATGAATGCAGCAGCAAATTTTGCTTGGGCAAACAGACAATGTATCGCACATGCTGTAAGAAAAGTGCTTAAAAAATTATTTGGGGATATTAAAATTGAACAACTTTATGATGTAGCACATAACATAGCTAAGGAAGAAATGCATAAAATAAATGGAATTGAACAAAAAGTATTAGTTCATAGAAAAGGAGCAACAAGAGCATTTGCACCAGGGAATGAAGAACTTGATGAAAAATTCCAAAAAACCGGCCAACCTGTTTTAATACCTGGAGACATGGGAAGATATTCATACCTACTTACAGGTCAGGAAGGAGCTATGGATGAGAGCTTCGGCAGTGTTTGTCATGGAGCTGGACGAATGCTTAGCAGAACACAAGCAAAAAAAATATCAAGTGCAGAAGAAATTAAAGAAAACTTAAAGTCAAAAGGAATAATTGTAAAATCAACTACAAAAACCGGACTTACAGAAGAAATTTCTGATGCTTATAAAGATGTGAAAGATGTTGTGGGTGTTGTAGAAGGTGCAGGACTTGCAAAAATTGTAGCCAAGCTTCATCCAATAGGAGTTGTAAAAGGATAATTTAAAGTTTTAAATCAACAGTTATTGGATCATGATCAGAAATCCTGCCATTGTAAAATAAGTTTGCAAGTTTTAATGTTTGGCCATTAAAAGGCTTGAACCTGTTTCCTTTTGGTTTTACAAAAAACCAGTCAAGTTTATAATATCCAATTACTCTTGGCTCTTCATATTTAAAGGTACTTTCAAAACCTTTTAATTGTCTTTCATTAGAACTTGCTAAAAAGCCTCTCTTATTATTTGAACTTCTATTTCCACTTACATCAATTCTTTCACCATCTGCAAAACGAAATCCTTTTATAAAATTAAAAAGTTTTCTTTCCTGGTTTGGAAAAAGTATTGGAATACTCGGGACTGCTGGATCTTTATATTGAAATAACTTGCTTACTCCAGCTGAAATAAAGCTTCCTAGAAGTGGCGCTCCAGGAATTGCAGCAAATGCAATTTGACGTGCAATAAAATGTGGATCTCTAACCCTTTTAATTATTTCTTTTTTAACAGAAGTTGGTGCTGCATCTGTTGTTGAAGTATTAAAATCCCCAGCAATAACTATTGGTCTTGTTAAAGATCTTAAATTCCCAAACAGATACTCAATTTGTTTTAATCTACAATCAGGATAACATCTGTCTTCCAAATGTGTTGAAACTACAGTAACAATCTCTCTATTAGGAAGTTCAATGTCAGAAACTAATGCACATCTACCGCCACGTCTAACTTCACTAAGTAGTATATTTTCTTCAAAGACTGTTTTTGCACTAAATCTTCTAACATGTTCAAGTGGAGATTTTCTAGTAATTTCAGCTTCATACCACTTGTAACATTCTGGAAGTCTTATTATTCTAGCTGATTTTATAGGGTACCTGGAAAGTATTGCATTCCCGTGCAAACCTAGATAACGACTTGAATCTACAGTTACCATACTTATTATAGGTCCAAGTTCAATAAACTCAGTAACAAAAGCATAATTGTAATCCAATGAATCAGCTAGTTCAGCTATTACATTTTTATAATTAGTTCTTGGAATTCCAATGTCAACTTCATTTAATGAAACAATGTCACTCTTTGCAAGTGCTCTTGCTTCATTGTTTGTTGGATTTAACAAAACATTTTTTATTGCATTTAAATTATTTCCTCTTTCAATATTCCAACTTGCAATTCTTAAATAAGGAGACTGGAAAGGAAATTTTACATGGCGATTAACTACATGCGGTGTATTTAATTGTTTGTTTAACTTATTATAAAGGTTACCTTCAAATTGTTTTCCACTGGCAAGTTTTACTACGTCACTATAAGTCAAGAAGCTAATTAGCTTCTTTTCTATTCTTAGCTCTAGAATCTTATCTTTAAAGAATAAGAAAACAAATCCAACTATAATGATAATTAATAAAACAAATGTTAGAGTTGTATTGTTTTTTTTCACTTCAAATTATAATCTTTCAAATAGAATTATATTATGTTTTTAAAAACCATAGTTTTAATTCTTCTCATCTTAATTTTTACCACTAATGCATATGCAGAAACTTTTCAACTAGATAAAGACAGAAGTAAAATAATATATTCTTTAAGCAAATTTGGAATTCCTTTTAAAATAAAAGCCTTAAAAGCTGAAGGACAAATTTATTTAGATAAAGATCTTAGCAGTCTAAATAACTACACATTGCTCCGTGGTGTTGATTTAAAAACAAACTTTACTTCAAGGAATGCTTTGTTTAGAAAAGCTATTGATTATGATAGATATCCTTATTTTTTGTTCTCTAGTGACCTAACTCAGCCAATTATACTTAGTAATTCTGAATTTGTTCAGTTACCTGGTTATGTGACCTTCCATGGAACTACAGAAAAAGTTTTAGTTGAACTTAAACACAAATCAGACAATCATTCTGTTTCATTAGTTGGATATTTAAATGTAAGAATGACAGATTTTGGAATTGAACCACCTAAGATTTTCTTTATTTCAATAGATGACTTAATTAGAACTAAAATTGAACTATATTTAGATGTAAGTTGTAAGCTTTGAATACCAAAAGCAAACCTCATTCACAATTTTTTTTATAAGTTCTTCTTTTGAAAAGTTTTTAAAGTTATCTTTCATTATTTCTTCTAAAGATATTGGTTCGACAACTTTCCTGTCCAACTCTCTTTGAATCTTATGAGTATTAATTCCTATACCAGTTATTAATGAAGAAATTCCTTTCTCATGTAATTTGCTTTCTACAAGTATTCCACCTAATTTCTTACCATTAAAATAAATATCATTTATTGGTTTAATTTGAGTTTGGATGCTGCAAACATCTTTAATAGCTTCTACACAAGCTATTCCTGCTGCTTGTGTATATAAAGTTGTTCGTTTTAAAAAATTTTTATCTTTTGGTAAATGAATAATTGATAAGTAAATCCCTGCGCTGTAAGGAGATTCCCATTTTCTACCTCTAGTTCCTCTTCCTTTGGTTTGTTCATTTGCAACTATAAAAGCAATATCATTAATCTTTCCAGCTTGTATTAAACGCTTAGCCTCATCTATTGTTGAATCTATGGTGTCATAGTAAAAGGCTTGTAGCATTGTTACATTCATATGTGATTATTGTAACCTCCTGCCATGGGGTGTGTTAATTTTTCCGGGTAATAGGCCACAAAAACAAAGGTAATACAGTCTCCCTTTTTCAGGGGGAGATAAAAATGCAAGATAAAATACTGGAAACATATACAAAATATTTAGAGAAATCAAAGAAAAAACAAACTT
>JACPSL010000032.1 GCA_016193285.1 Candidatus Melainabacteria bacterium | reverse complement strand
TTATTTTCCAGTAATTCCTCAATATGGTTATTTCAAATGGCCTACAGAAAAATCTATTTTTCAGACCTAAAATGCTTTATTTGATCCCAATTCTGCATTCTACGAAAAAAATTAATTGTTAAGTTTTAAACTTGCGTAAATGTTGCTAGTGATGGGGCAAAAGTTGAAAGTTTAGTTATAAATTAAGTAAATTATTTATATCAAATGTACCCACATAGCAACTGTAGCACCAAGTATTGCTCCAATAAAGACTTCAATTGGTGTATGTCCAAGTAATTCTCTTACCTTTTGAGTACTAAGATGTGGATGCTCTGAAAATATTTCAGCAACAATTTGATTTAATATAAAAGCTTGTCTTCCAACTGCTCTTCTAAGACCAGCTGCATCGTACATTACTAAAAGAGCAATTGTTAATGCTATTGCAAAAAAAGCTGAATTAAAACCTGTACAAAGCCCTGTGCTAATTGCCATTCCCATCATAAAGGCACTGTGGCTTGATGGCATGCCGCCAGTTTGAAATAGTCTTTTAAAATTAACTTGTTTGTTTATAAAAATATAAACAACAAACTTATAAAGTTGAGCTATGAAATTTGCAGTAATTGCAGAAAGAATTATTTCTACACTGTTTGTCAAATGCATTTTAATTTACCCTACTGGTAATGTAATCAGCAATGGATAAAAGAATTTGACTTTTTATTAAGTCAGTATTTTGTAAGTAAGATTTTGCTTTCATAATTAGATCAAAAGATAATTCTTTTGACTTTTCAATTCCAATAATTGCTGGATAAGTTGGCTTTTTTTGTTTTTCATCTTTACCTGACGTTTTGCCTAGAGTTTTTGTGTCACTAGTAACATCTAAAATATCATCTACAATTTGAAAGGCAATTCCTAAATTTAAACCATAGCTAGATAAGTTTTCGATTAAATCATTATCTTGATTCCTAATTGCAATTATTCCACCACAAATTACTGACGCTTTAATTAATTCTGCTGTTTTTAACATTGAGATTTCTTTTAAAAAGTTTAAATTGCAACTTTTACCTGTAACTGACAAATCTAATATTTGCCCAGGGACAAGACCAAAGCTAAAAGATTTTGTTAGTAAGTTAATTAATTTTAATTTTTGAATTCCTGAAATATATTTTGTGTTTTCTATAATTTGCTGAATTGCTAAACCTAACATTGCATCACCAGCAAGTATTGCAGTTGATTCACTAAATGCTTTATGACATGAAGGTTTCCCTCGTCTAAGATCATCATTATCCATGCATGGTAAATCATCATGAATTAAACTCATTGCATGTATTATCTCTATAGCACATGCAGTGGTTATATGATCTTCAAAATTTTTTGGCTGATTATTCCCACATAAATCTATTAACGATTCATATGTAGCAATGCAAAGAATCCCTCTTATTCTTTTCCCACCATTTAAGAGTGAGTATCTTATTGCATTCCACAGTTCACTAGGTTTTACATAAAAGTCAGGATCAAAAGTTTTTTTTAAATGACTGTCAATTAAACTTTTTTTATTATCAAGATATTCTTTAATATCAATGTTTAATCTTGTTTCTGATATCATGGTTTTTATGTTCTATGCTAACATGATAAAATAACAAAAATCATATGACAACTACTGCAGGACAAATAATTGATGTTAATAGAATTCGTGAGATTATTCCACATAGGTATCCTTTTTTACTTATAGACAGGATTACATATTTGGAACCAGGCATTAAAGCTCATGGATATAAGAATGTAACTACAAATGAACCTTTTTTCCAAGGACATTTTCCAGGTAATCCAATTATGCCAGGAGTTTTAATTATAGAAGCACTTGCCCAGCTTGGTTGTGTAGCAATGCTTGTTAAAGAAGAATATAAAAACATGATAGGTTTATTTGCAGGTATTGATAACGTAAGATTTAAAAAACAAGTTCTTCCTGGTGATAAATTAGAACTATATGTTGAGCTTATTAAACTAAAAGGAGTAATTGGAAAGTTTAAAGGTGAAGCAAAAGTTGATAGCCAGCTTGTGTGTGAAGCTGAAGTACTTTTTGCGTTAGCACCTAAACCACAGGACAGGCAGGACTAAGGTTACAAGGTTTCAAGGTTGTGAGGTTTGTTGTGTGTTTGAAATAATATTAAAAAGTATTCCACACATAGCAAGTGTGACTATAAGTGAAGTTCCACCACAACTAAAAAAAGGAAGTGTTACTCCTGTTACTGGTAATAGTCCTACTGCTACTGCAATGTTTATTACGGCTTGAGTTGTAATTAATAATACTATTGCTGTTCCTAATATTCTTCCGTATTTATTTTGTACTTTGTTTAATAAAACGAGTGACCATAATATCCAAGTAATGTATAAAATTAAAATTGCAGTTATTCCAATAAATCCAAGTTCTTCTGCAATAATTGCAAATATAAAATCTGAATGTGGTATTGGAAGATGCCCTTGTTTTTGTATTGAGTTTCCTAAACCAACCCCCCAAAGGCCACCAAATCCAAATGCATATTTTGCTTGGATTAAATTGTATCCTCTGCCTTGAGGTTCAAGATATGGATTTTGCCAAAACTTAATTCTGTCAAGTTGATATGGATTTAAATTTATTATTATTGTTCCAATTAAAGAGATTATTGAAACTACTGGAACTAATAACCATATTGGCCATCCAAAAATAAACAATAATTGCAGGATCAGTAAAAATAAAATTGTAGCTGAGCCAAGATCAGGCTGTTTTAAAATTATTAATATTAAAACAAAACTAAAAATTAAATAATAGTATTTTTTAAATTCAAGCCATTTGTATTTAGTTAGGAATTTTGATATTAGTAAAATAACTGCAAACTTTGTAATTTCTGCTGGTTGAAGTTGGAAAAAACCAATATCAATCCATCTTTGGGAACCACCGCTTAATTTTCCAATCCCAGAAAATACAGTAATTATCATAAGGATTAACATAATTACAGCTATAAACCATGTTGCTTTAAACCAGAATTTGAAGTTAGTGTTCCAAAATAATAATAAAAAAAATACTCCAATTAAAAATGCAAGTAATTGTTTAAACCCTAGTGTCCAAAAATTGTTTGTAAGTCTGTAAGATTCATAAGTACTACTGCTAAAAGCAAATATTAATCCGATAATTGATAGAGCTAATGTAAGTTGTATTAAAAAACGATCAGTGGCTTGAAAGTTTACAAACCAGTTCTTTAAAGATTTCCCCTCTTTCTTCATAGTTTTTAAACATGTCAAAACTTGAACATGCAGGTGAAAATAAAATAATATCAGACTCTGAACATAATGAAGCACTAATAGCTTCACTTAAATCGTTGACGATTTTAACTTGCTTAAAGTTACTTTTATTAAGCTCGTTATAAAATCTTTCTTTTGCTTCACCAAATAAAATAACTTCAGAGACATGTCTTTTAATAATATCAATCATATTTGAAAGGTTTGTTTTTTTGTCTCTTCCACCAAGGATTAAAGTTATTTTTTTCCCAATAAATGACTCAATTGCTCTTATTGTTGCTTCAGGATTTGTTGCTTTTGAGTCATTGTAAAATGATTTGCCATTTAAATTTCGTATGTGTTCAAGTCTGTGTTCAACTCCTTTAAAAGTTTTTAAACTGTCTTTTATATCCTTGTTGCTTAAATTAATAATTTTTGCTACTGCAATACTTGCTAGAGAATTCTCTATATTATGTCCTCCTAAAATATTCAATTCGTTTTTGTTAATAATTTCACAAATATTGTTTTTCTCTTTTAACTTTAAAATATTATTTTCAAAATATGCTAAGTAAGGAAGATCTTTAATTTGATTTTGATTTAGTAGATTATATGAAAAGTAAAATATATTGTTTTTGAGTCTGAAACTTTTCATGACGGGATCAGAGTAATTTAATACAGACCATGAATTACTTTTTTGCCCATAAAATAATTTTTTCTTTGTTTCTATATAGTGATTTAAATTACCATGCCAGTCTAAATGATCAGGAGTAATATTTAAACAAACTGCAATTTCGCATGATAAATCAGGACTGTAATAAATTTGGTATGAGCTGATTTCTAAAACATAAAAGTCAATGTTCTCTTCTTCTTTGTTTAATACTTCTAAAAATGGATTTCCAATATTTCCGCAAGACACAGCTTTTTTGCCTGAGCTATTAATTAAATGTGTAATAAGGGACGTAGTAGTTGTTTTACCGTTAGTTCCTGTAACTGCAATGACTGGTTTTTTTGTAAAATATTTTCCAAGTTCTATATCAGAAATAATTGGTTTGTTTAAGTTATTTATTTTTTTTACAATTTCAGATTGAGGACTAATTCCAGGACTAATAATTATCAAGTCTGCTTGTTTTAAAAAATCATCTGAGTTCTTATTGAACTCGAATTTGACTCCATGTGAACTTAAGTCGTTTATTTCGTTATTTAAATAATTGAGTTTAGCTTTGCATTCACTTAGAAGTATATTTTTTACCTTACCAATTAAAAACCTTGAAGTTGCAATTCCTGTCTTACCAGCACCAAGGACAAGAACGGTTTTTTCCTTTAGTTCATTTGTATCCATAGGAATAAATTTAACATGTAGCGTACTAGTAGCTAGCAGCTAGTAAAGATGCCCATTTTTCGTTTCCCTGTTTCATTCCTGTATAAGCTATTAATTTTACAAAATGTGGCTAAGGTTTTTACTGTATTGCAATTAAGGTTGTTTAACCATGTTTGCCTTTATTTCAGCTTAATTCAAAAAAGTTAAAAACTTTTACCTTAACTTCTTTCCCTAATTTGCCTGATTAAAAAACAGAACCCTTTGTGTTATTGTAGTTGCAATTATTTAATACTGCCTGAAGTTAAGCAACTATGACTACAGCAATAGATAAAACTTCTGAACTTCAATCTAGAAGTAGAACTTATGTTCACATAAATAGGAAATATTTAAAAGATGAAAAAACATTTAGAGATTTTAAAGCAAGGCAATACCAAAGATTTAAACCAGAACAAATTATAAACGAAGATAATTTAATTCTTCCACAAACAATCCTTCCTCAAAGACCAAATGCACTTCCAATAGATTTTGCTCAAAGAATTATTTTGGATAAATCTGGTAAGTGTAAAGCAAATTATGCAAAAATCCTAATGAAAAATGGAATACCCAAAGATGAAGCTAAATGGGAAATTGCAGGAGCACGTAAACGCTTTAGAGGAGCAGTTCATTGGGCAGAAAGAAATAAATCTTATGGTGAAAGTGGGGCTAATGCTGCTCTTACTGCTACTGTTACTGGAATATTTCTTTCCATTTTAAATGATCTTGATTCCGTTCCGTCTTTAGTAAAAACTGGAATAAATATTCTTCACAACTTTGCATTAGGAAAACGTGGTCATGACCTCTATACCATCTACAAACAACCTGATGATGATTTAGGAGTAAAACTTTATCAGAAAGAACATTATGGTAATGAGGTTACTGGTGATCTTGCAGATCTTTCCTGTAAAATTGAAACTAAAATTAAACCTGTTATTTTACCTTTCCTTTCTTTCCTTGACTCTGATAAACAAGAATCTTTAATTCAACTTATTACACTTCCAACAACTCTTTTTTGGAGAGGGCAATATGTTGGATATTTTGACCAAAGACTTCTTACTCATTTAATGAAATATGTTACAAACTATCCTTTTGCTTTACTTGGTAACGAAGCAAGTAAGAAAGTATTGGAAGAAATAAATAAAGATGATTTATTGACAGTTAATTTTATGAAAGAGAGAGTAAAATCTTTGCTTGAATTAAAAGAAGGAGAGAAAGTATCAAAAAAATTAAGATATTTAATAAAAGGATTATTTTCAAAAGACATAAAGAGAGTAGAAGAATCAGCAGAAGTACTCAATAAAACATTAGCACCACTTTTAGGATTAACTGGATTTGCAGTATCACTTGTAGGAATACCACTTAAAGCAATAAGTACATTTTTACTTTCTGAAGATACAATAGATGATTCAGTAAGAAGAAAAATAGATTCACTTGCCAGTATAGGAATAGCCACACAACAGCTTCTTTATAGTCTAAGATTTAGTATTAAAGAGCATATTGAGGGTGAAAGGATTTTTGAAAAATTAAAACTTCCAAACAATTATACAGAAGAACAAAAACAAGAGCTTCTAAGAATAGCAAATGAGAGATGCAAGCTCTCAATGATAGGTTTGTTTGTAAACAACTTGAATATAATTATGCCATTTGTAAAACTATTCGATGATAGCAATCCATTTATGAAAACAACAAAATCAATTTTATATGAAATATCAAATGGATTAAGCTTATATTTTTTCCCAAGAAGAAGGCAACTTAGAGGAGAACAATTTATTAACAAAAACTTAACAGCAATAAAAAAATTAGATGAGAAAAAGTGCAGTGATGAAGAAAACTAACCCCAAGCATCACTGAGACGATCTCTCTCAGCTTCTTCAGCACCTAAACATGCTAAGGTACTTATTCTTTTTAATTCAGGATCATTCTCAAAATCAAGTGGCTCTGCATTGGGATCAAGTTGGGCTTCCCATTCAGCATCTTCCTCTTCAACCTGTTGACTAATACATAAATCAACTGGTGGTATATCTTTCCTGCTTCTTATCTCAGCAAGTGAAAGTGTTTGATTGTTTATTCTAACCATGCCAAGCATTTAATCTCACTCCTTAACCGATATACAGTAAATGTATTAGTTTCTTAACCAAAATTTATGTAAAATTTAGTTAAGTTGAGGTTTTTATAGTTTTTTAATCAAAAGAGATACTAAAAATAATTGTAGTCGGGTTTTAGTAAAATTAGCTTTTACTTTTTCCAAAAGCAGTTTCGATTTTTTGATTTAGGTTTTTTCCTCAATAATTTCTTCAATTGCAAAAGCTATGTTTCCAAAACCGGTTTTATCCAACCTTCCTTTTAGCTTGATGATTTTTAGTTACAAAAACTTTTTATTTTTTTAATATTTCAGAACACCTTTTATGAAGAGATATTGAGAAGGTTAAATATTTCATGTAACCTTTGGTTACATTGTAGCTATTTGTATCACGAACTCTACCACTTTAGCGTCAAGCCTATCTCATTTCCTTTTGGATTCCAGATTACTTTATTAAATATTTCAAATAAAAGTGGTATACCTCTTCCACCTTCTGATAAGACATCTACATCTTTAATTTTGCTTTTGTTCTTTGCAAATGTTTGCCAGTCAAATCCAGGACCTGGATCTCTTATTGTGCATGAAAAGGAGCCCTCATTTATCCACCATGATAAATCAACCACAGCTTTTTTGTCTTTTGGTACTTTTCCTAAACCGTGCCTTACTGCATTATAAAGAGCTTCAACTAATCCTAACTTCAGACTTGGTTCAAGCGTTTTTGGCAATCCTTGTTTAAGAACATCTTCTAATATTATTTTTACATTATCATTAATTAATTCTTGTTTATCTTTATAGAATTCAATTTTATTTGGTTCTGGCATTTCTATAGCAACTACGAGTCTATCATCATCAGCTGGTGCTGCTTTACTTACAATATTTAATTTTCTTATTAATTCTTCTGGTAACTCTTTAAGTTTGTATTTTTTATGATTTTTTAGTTCTTCTTTTAACCAATTTTCTGGTATAAATTTCCCATCTAATTGTCTTTGTTCTTTTAAGCCATCAGTAAAAATTACCATTCTGTCAAGAGGAAGTAAATTAAATTCTTTTTGTACATAACCACCTACAGAGTCATTAACTGATAGTAGCCCAAGTGGTACACCAGGATCATCATTTAAAATATTTACTGAGTCACCACTCATTAAATAAGGCGATGGGTGACCTGCATTACAACAAACTACTCTCCCTTCAATAATGTCAAAGGTGCCATACCATGCTGTTGCATAAAAATCAGAATATTGATTTTGTTCGTAAATAGAACTACTAAGTGATGTTAAAAATGTTACGGGATTCCAAGAAGTTTCCTGGCTTTCTAGTAATCCTTTAATTTCACCAATTATGTATCCTGTCAAAAGTGCTGCTGCTGGTCCTTTTCCAGATACATCGCCAATTAAAATTCCAATCTTATGTGGTGCTAATTCAGTTACCCAATAAAAATCTCCAGAGACATTATGATGAGGGTGGTATGAAACTGTTATTGGTAAATTCTTTTTTGTATCTGCACCAGCACTTAGTAATACTGACTGTAAGCCAGCTGCTTGTTTTAGTTCCCTGGAGATTTTTGTCTGATACTCAGTAAGTTTTTCTACTAATTCTGCCTGATTTATTGCTACACCAATCTGACTTGCTACAGATTGTATAAAAGTTATTTCTTCATTTGACCAATTTCTTGGTATGTTGCATTGATGAAAGCAAAGCCATCCAAATAATTTTCTTTGAAATGATATTGGTACTGCAAGAAATGCCCTTGCTCCTGTTTTATAAAGTTGTTCTATTTCTTTTTCGTTGAGTTTAATTAATCTTGGTTCTTTGAATATATCTGATACAGCAATATAATCAGCATCCTTCTCAGATAATTTGTTTATTATTAATGGGTTTTCTTTTTTTACTTCAAGGTGTTGTATATTGTTTGCTGAGTATTCGTGAGATATCATTTCTCTAGTAGTTTTAGGATCAATTATGTTTATAAAACATCTGCTTGCTTGTAATGCTTGTCCAAGTTCAGCAACGCTTCTTTCTAAAATAACATTAATATTTAATGTTCCTCTTATCCGTGCAGTTAATTTGTTTAAAAGTTTTTCTCTAGACGCCCATGCTTTAGCACGACTAAAAAGTTTTGATTTCTCAACAGCAGCAGCTATTGGTTCAGCAGCTGCTTGTAATAGAGACAGTTCATGTTCTGTCCATGTTCTTTGTTTTTTGCATTGATGAAGATAAACCACTCCAATAAGTTCATCATTGTATTGAAGCAAAGGCACCATTAAAATAGATCTTAAATCTTCACTTAAGTGTCCTGCTGTTAATTCATGAGTGATAGTGTCGTTAATTATTAGCGGCTTTAGAGTTTTTGTAACTGTTTTATATAAAACAGAAAGAGTTACTTGTTGGCAGACTTCTTGTGGTCTTTTCCATTCTCCAACAGCAAATTCTTTTACAAGATCTTTATTTGTTTTATAACCTGGAATTATAATTCCACACCTGTTAATTTTAAAATAATGACCAAGCTCATCAACAGTAGATTGCAATATCTGCTCTAAATCAAAACTGGAATTAATTCTCTCAATTAATTTCCAAAGCAATTTTTCTTTTTCAGATTTTTCTAATGCTGCTTTTCTTTCTTTTGCTAAAGCTTGGGTAATTTGTTGTAGGTGAGCGGACATTTGCTTGCTTTCTTTAAGATTTTGTGCAAGTACTTTTTCTCTTCGCTCTGCCGCATTTCTTTCGTCTTCTAATTGTTTAAGTAACTTACTAACATCATTTATTGATGAGCTTATGTCTTCTAAGTTTTTTAACTCAAAAGGTGTTGTTTTACTTTCTTCAGTTGACATTGTTAGTTATATGTCATCTAGACCTTTTACTGTTGCTAATTGATGTAATCTTGTCATATGTAATAATTTTTGTACTTCTGGTATTACCCTTATTAATTCCAATTCTGCACCAACCATCCTGCATTCTTTCCAAAGCCTTACAATTGCACCAGTTCCTGCACTGTCAATAAAATCTAAATCCTTACAATCTACTGTTACAACACTATGTTGTCCGATTTTAGGTAGTACTTCATCTTTAAATTGATCTGCCTCACTGTATAAAAGTTGACCACCTATTTTTACAAACAACCTTTCTTCATTTTCTTGTACATCTAAATTCATCATTTATAACCTTTCATTATTTGTGCTCGTTTTTACAAAACCCTAAATTATTAATTCCACAAACCGTGTACTGTCTAACATAGGATTTAAAATCAGGATGTTAATGTTAATTTTTTATTACAATCTCATTTTAAGCGTGAAAAATCCAGGTTTTTATATATTTCTTATTTCTTCTTACATTTATTTTGTTAAGAATTTTTGCAAAGTTAAATGTCAGTTTAATCAATTATTAAACAAGGATTCGTCGTTTAGTTTACAGATTTTTTAAAACTGCTTTTAGTTTCGGGCCGATTCGGCCGGTTTTACTTTTTGTTGGCCGGTTTCTAACGGATTGTAAAACAAGGATTATATAAATAAATTAAACGTATGAAACGATGATAACATTCTGCTTACGTGTTCTTTTGGATTCAATTAAGATAATTAGAGGAAATTATGAAAAAAATTAATGTGCAGTTTGATGATGAAGAATTAGTAATTGCTTGTCAGGCAGGAGATAGAGATGCAATTGAATGTCTTGTAAAAAAACATCAAAGATCAGTTACTTCATTGCTTTATCAATTAGCTCCTGATTGGCCAGATACTTCTGATCTAGCTCAAGAAGTTTTTATAAGAGTTTACAGGGGAATTCATTCCTTAAGAAATCCTAAAACTTTTAAGTCCTGGTTAAATCAAATTGTAGTAAATCTTTTTTATGATGAACTAAGAAGACGTCCAAGAAGATTACCTACAATATCAATAGATGCTCCAATTGAAAGTGATAACGGTGAATCTGATCTAATAAGGGAAATACCAGACCCATCATTAAAGCCTGACGAGAGATCATTAGTAAAAGAATTAGATCAAATAGTAAAAAAAGCAATGGCTGGTTTACCGGAACAGTTTAGAACAGCTATCGTCCTGCGAGAATTGCAGGGCTTAAGTTATGAGGAGATAGCTGAAAGTATTGGATGTGAGCTTGGAACTGTAAAAAGCAGAATTGCAAGGGCTAGAGGCAGATTACAAGAAATTTTAAGTCCATATTTAGAAAAGCAATCCGAACAAAAAGCAGTTAATAGTTAGTTTGAAGTAATTTCTTTATAATATGGCAAATAATGATGGAGAGAATAAGGATAAGCCTTATGATGGGCTAGGTGAACTCTTAAAAAAATACTATAAGGTTGACAATTTTATAGACTCACAAGAATTTTGGGAAGATGTTTCAGGTAAAATTGAATCATTATTTCATAAGGAAATATTTTCTGAAAAAGTTGTAGGTAGTAATGGTGAGTTATTGTCTGATGAGGAACGTTATTGGTTAGGACTAGAAGAATACATTAAAAATGAAACTCCTTCATTAAAACATAAAGTAGTAACAGACCATCTTTTGATTTGTAAACAATGCAGACACAACTACAATGATTTGTTGGATAAAAAAAAAGTGATTTTTAATAATTTGGTTCTTACTTAATAGAAGTAATTTTTTTAGCATATTGTTTGTTTAGGCTTTGATTAATAAAGATTACCTCATCTTTATTTATGTCTAATACTTTTAGTCCGCTATATTCATCTCCTTTTTTTAATATCTCAATTTTATTGTTTAGATTATTTTTTATTATTATTGCTTGGCTTTCACCACTTGTATTTTTAAGAAGGCCTGTTACTTCAATGTGATTAATTATTGTGTCAAGATTTTTATTTAATTGTTCAATCTTGGGAGAAATGTCCTTAGTTGCCAGAATATATCTTGGCAACCAGCTTTCAAGCTCTGTTTCTAGTTTTATCTCTTTTTTGCTTTTAGTGTTTATTGGTTCTCTTAATTTGGTTGTATCAACTTCTTGTATTGGAGCTTTGAGTTTTGAGCTGAGAGCTGAGTGCTGAGTGCTGAGTGCTTTAGGTTTTGGAATCTCAAGGTTTTGAAGTTTTGGAGTTGGGAGGTTGTGAGGTTTCAAGGTTTCGAGGTTTGGAGGTTTCAAGGTTTCAACTTTAGGCTTCTGATAGCTGATAGCTGATAGCTGATTGCTGATTGCTGATTGCTGATTGCTGTTTGCTGTTTTATTTGGTAAATTTACAACCCAAGATGTCCAGATTAAAGTTAGTACAATACAAAGACAGGTTCTTAAATAAAAAAATATTTTTTCTTCTTTATTAATTGGTATATCCAGATTTGGATCTTTCATTCCTAGAATTTATTAAAGATTAGAACCTACCACGTGTTAACATTATTGTAATTTAAATTGATTAGGTAATTAAAATGATTCAGTTTATTAATGTAACAAAGGTATATGGAGAGCTTAAAGCCCTTGATAATGTTACTTTCCAAGTTAATAGCGGTGAGATGATATTTATTGTAGGACCAAGTGGAGCTGGTAAATCAACAATCATGAAGCTTTTGTATAGAGAAGAAAAGCCTACTTCTGGTCAGGTTTTTGTTTCAAATGTAGATGTTTCAAGATTACCTAATAAACAAACTCCCATATTAAGAAGAAGAATGGGAGTTGTGTTTCAGGATTTTAAATTGTTAATGAATAAAACTTCATTTGAAAATATTGCATATCCGCTATTTGCAATAGGAATGGATCACAATGAAATAACTAAAAGAGTACATGGTGCCCTAAAAGTTGTTAGCTTAACAAATAAAGCAAATGATTTTCCAAAAACTCTTTCTGGTGGAGAAAGGCAAAGAGTAGGAATAGCAAGGGCAATTGTACAAGGACCTTCATTATTAATTGCAGATGAACCAACGGGGAATTTAGATCCAAATACTTCCATGGAAATTTTCCAGCTTTTAGAAAGAATAAATCTTAGAGGAACAACTGTTTTAGTAGCAACTCATAATCAGCAAATGGTAGATCAATTAAGAAAGAGAGTAATCACATTGAATAATGGAAAAATTGTAAGCGATGTTAAAACAGGAACTTATATATCATCTCATTAACTATGAATATATCAATGAGAAAAATTAGAATGGGATATAGGATGTTTTATGAAACACTTCAGGATGTTTGGCGAAGTGGTTGGTCAAATTGGGTTGTTATCAGCATACTAACTTCTGTTCTTGCAATTTTTGGGTTTGTTTTACAAGTCTCATTTGGTTTAAATATTATTGGGCAAAAATTATCTGATCAATTGGAGTTTTCAGTTTATTTAGATAATGATGTAGATGTAAAAGATTTTGCATTAAGTATTGGGAAATTACCTTATGTAAAAAGGGTAGAAGTAATAGATAAGGATATTGCATGGAATGAATTTAAGAAAAATTTTATAGTTTCTGATGACTTCCAAAATCCACTGCCAAACACAGTCCATGTAAGAGTTACAAGCCCTGAACATTTAAAATCATCCATTGTAGTTGTCAGAAAGTTACCTGGTGTAATTGACTTAAATTATGCACCAGGGGTTTTAGGTTTTATAAATAAATTAAAAACTCTACTACAAATAGTAGGAACAGTTCTAACAATTCTTCTTGCATTTGTAACTATTATTGTTACAGGAAATACTATTCAACTTGTGATTCAGTCCAGACAAAGTGAGATTGAAGTTTTAAGATTAATGGGTGTTGAAGATTGGTACATAAAAGGACCATTGGTTTTACAAGGAATATTTTATGCATTAGTTGCAGCTACTTTTGCAATTATACCTTTATATATCTTGCAAACTTTTTTATGGGAAACAGCTCAGAACTTGATAGGTAGTTCACTTCCAACAGGCTTGCCTGAATTTTATTCAGGCAATATTTATAAGATTTATTATATTTTACTTGTAGCAGGTGTAATTGTAACTGGTAGTGGTTGTTTTTGGTCTGCAAAAAAATATTTAAAGATATAGTTATGATAAACATAAAATCACCAAGCAAGTTAAATTTTGCTTTGTGGATAAAAGGAAAAAGATCTGATAACTATCATGAGTTAGAAACAATTTACTTTGAAAATAATAATCTTTGTGATGATATTGCTTTGGAATTTAATAAAAGTAACGAATTAAAAGTTAATAGTATTTTTGTTCAAGAAGAACTAAATCAAATAATTCCAAATGATAAAAACCTGACAACAAAAGCAGCATTGTTGTTTTTTAAAAAACTTGGTATAAAAGGTTTTTGTAAAATTACAATTAATAAAAAAATCCCAATTCAAGCAGGGCTTGGTGGGGGCAGTTCAAATGCTGGCTGTGTCTTAAAAGGTTTAAATCAATTATTTGATTACTATTTAAATGAAAATGAGTTATTGGTCTTGTCAAATCAAATTGGTTCTGATGTGCCTTTTTTTATTTTAGGAGATACTTGTTTTGGAAGTGGAAGAGGAGGAATTTTAAAAAAAATTAAAAACAATCTTAAACTTGAAATAGAAATAATAAAACCTGAAAATATTTCCATATCTACCAAATGGGCATATGAGCAAATTGACTCAAGAGAATTTCAAGCTTCTTGCAAAGAAGAGATTGAAAGCTTAATTTACTCAATGAAAGTTGCTGATTATGATATGTTTTTTAAAAATATATTTAATGATTTTGAGATAGTAGTTTTTTCTTATTACCCGGAATTAATAAAGCTTCGTAAATTACTTCTGGATAAAGGTTATAAAACTGTTGGTCTTTGTGGGTCTGGTTCTGCTTTATATGGGGTGAAAAAAAGTGAAAAGGCTCACACTTAAGTTAAATGTGTTTAATTTGTTAAGTTTTTTTAATCGATACTTAACCTAAAATTGTCAATATTTTACGTGTAGAAAAGTTATATTAGTACAATTTTGCATGGAGATAATTAATGGAAAATATTTTTCAGCTCTTTTTTAGAAAAGAAGATAAAGAATTTCTAGATAATATTAAAACTAGAGAAGCTATATCTGCTAAAGCTTTAGAAAGATTTCTTGAGCAACAGGAAGTTGATGGTGTTTATGCTCTTATGTCAGCATACAGTCCCTCTGTAGTACTTAACTCTTTAAAATCGATTGTATCTGGTGCTAGGTTTCAAAGAGCACGTGAGTTAGCAGCAGGTCAAATACCTTCTACAGTAGAAGCTATTATAAAAGAAACATTAGCTAAATTAAAAAAAGATAAAACTGCTACACGTGGGGAGATTGACAAGCTTCAAGGAATTCTTACAGAGGTTGTTGGAAGTTTACTAGAAAAAGGAATAACTGCTGATTTGATTTTGGATGTAATAGGAAGTGCTGGAAAAGCTGAGAATGAGGCTGATAGATTAGTTTCAACAAATGAATACAAAAAAATAAAATATACAAAGGCAAGGGATGAATTTATTAGAGTAGATAGTCAAGTACGAAGTGAGGTTGTTCCTGCTAAAAAAGCAGATTTAGAAAAAAAGAAAAAAGATCTTAATGATCAAATAATTGCTAATGCATAGTTAGATCAGTTTTATCAATATTTGGATTTATAATTAAATCTAATTTTGGTCTTCTGTCTTTAATTTTTTCAGTTATAATTTTAGCTGGGTTTCCCTGAACTTTTGCTCCAGGTAAAACACTTTCACTAACCATGCTTCCCATCATTACTTCAGCTCCTTCACCTATTGTTATAAATGGAGATATAAATGAACCTGCACCAATTTTTGCATAGTCACCAATAGTTACACCCGGAGCAATCTTTACTTCAGCACCAATGGTTGCTTTTTTACCAATAGTTACTCCTGGAGAAATTCCTACAAATCCTCCAATTGAAGCTTCTTCTCCAATATTAATATAACCAATTATTATTTTTCCGTTTTCTTCAAATAAATGGTTAAAACATTTTACTCCCCAGCCAATTGAAGAACCTTTTTGGAATCTAATCCAGCCTCTAAAAACAGGATCAATTGTTACTTCTGGTGCAATGAATACATCTTCTTCAATTTGAACTCCTGCAAGTTTTAAAAGATTTTCTTTTAAAATGCTCATTGGGAGCAGGTTTGCAATTTTACTTAAATACCCTCGTCTAATCATATGTGTTTTTATGCCAAATTCAAAAGTACAAAATGTTGCATTTCTTTTTGCATCTTCATCATCTAAAGTAAAAACATAATAAGTTCTTGGTCTTTTTCTTTTTTTATTATTTTTGTCCCATTGTCTGATTCTTTGATAATATTTGCCTTGTGGATAAAATTTATCTATAAAATCACGTGGGTTAGATAAAAGTTCTTCAAGCCAATATTTTTGTGTCATGTGTTTAATTTACCCATTTTTTGGGATTTTAATTATACTACTTACTACTTACCACTTGTTTCTTAACCGGATATTTTAACCATCGTTTATGCCAAAGCATAATTGCTCTTGCAAGTAATTTTGGATTGTGTCTTACGAGGTCTTCTTCTTTAATTAAATTTCTTGCAACTATTCTAATTCCTAGTTTTTGAATAATATCTGCATCAATAACAACTGGTTCCTGACCTTTTTCTTTGTATTTTTCTAATAAAAGTTTTGGGTGTCTGTCATTTACAATTACTACATCAATTAAGTTTTGATCTTTTGCATGCTGAAGTAAAGCATTAATATGATCACTTACAGTGTAATTTGATGTTTCACCAGGCTGTGTCATGATGTTACATACATAAACTTTATGAGCGTTTGAATTATTTTTTATAGCACTTACAATCTCAGGGGCAAGTAAATTAGGAATTATTGATGTATATAAACTTCCTGGTCCAAAAATTATTAACTCAGCTTCTGAAATTGCATTAATAGCTTCTTCTTGTGCTTTTGGATTTTCTCGTTCACTAAATATTCTTTTAATTCTTCCTTTTGCTTGAGGGATTCTTGACTCTCCTTCTATAATTCTTCCATCGTGAAGCTCTGCTATTATTTTCATTGGTTCTGGAGAAGAAGGTAAAACTGTCCCACGGCTTCTTAAAATTAAGCAAGCAGCTTTAACTGCTTTAATAAAATCTCCACCACTTACTTCTTGTAGTGCAGTAAGAAATAAATTACCAAAACTATGTCCTTCAAGATTTTGACCAGTTTTAAAACGATATTGAAATAACTCAGTTATCATTTTGTCTTCATCAGCAAGTGCTGCTATGCAATTTCTAATATCTCCTGGCGGTATAATTCCCAGTTCTTCACGTAACCTGCCTGAGCTTCCACCATCATCAGCTACTGTTACTATTGCTGTAATATTTGTAGTAAAGTGTTTTAAGCCAGATAGTAAAGTGCTTAAACCTGTTCCACCACCAATTGCAACTACTTTTGCTCCCCGACTAAGTGAGTGTAATTTATCAAGAGCGTCAAGAAAAGAACTATCTGCAAGCTCAGGTGCAATTGCTCTTACAACTTCTTTATTTGCACTAACTACAGCATATGTGATTAAGAATATGCATACTACAATTCCAATAGTTCCTGAAACATAAGTTGGTATTATTTTTGCAGTTCCACCTACAATAAGCCATGTAAGATCTCTTAGCCTTGTAACTGGTCTCAGCTCAAGTAATAATGCTACGCCTAGTAAACCAAATATAAATCCAATAAATCCAATCAAGATCCATTTTTTTAAACCTGGAAGAGAATATCTTCTTAAATTTAGATCTCTTAGTTTATGAATCATTTTTTATATCATATAATAAACTAGTTAAAAAATTATGCCTCAGTTATTAAACATTAGAAACTTTTGTATTATTGCACACATTGACCACGGGAAATCAACTTTAGCTGACAGATTATTAGAGTTGACTGGAACTATTTCTAAGCGGGAAATGAAGGAACAAATTTTAGATAGTATGGATATAGAGCGGGAAAGAGGCATTACTATTAAATTGCAGACAGTAAGAATGAAATATAAAGCTAGCGATAAAAATGAATACATATTAAATTTAATTGATACTCCAGGACATGTTGATTTTAATTATGAAGTTTCAAGAAGTTTAGCAGCTTGTGAAGGAGCACTCTTAGTGGTTGATGCAAGTCAAGGAGTAGAAGCACAAACATTAGCAAATGTATATTTAGCAATGGAGCATAATTTAGAAATTATTCCTGTAATAAATAAAATTGATTTACCCAGTGCTGAACCTGAAAGAGTAAAAAAAGAAATAAAAGAATTAATTGGCATTGATACACAAGGTGCAATTTTTATAAGTGCAAAAACAGGACAAAATGTTAAAGAAGTTTTAGAGTCTGTTGTAAAAAATATTCCTTCTCCAAAGAACACATGTGATAAACCTTTACGTGGATTAATTTTTGATAGTTATTTTGAAAGTTATAGAGGGATAATTGTTTACTTAAGAGTTGTTGATGGTAGTGTAAAAGTTGGAGATGAAATTCTTTTTATGGCAAACAATAAAAAGTTTGTTGTAAGCGAGGTTGGTTACTTAACTCCAAAACAAGTTCAGGTAGATAAATTAAAATCAGGGGAAGTAGGTTATTTGGCTGCTTTTATAAAAGATGTTAGTTCCATTGTTGGTGATACAGTTACAGGCGCTAAAAATCCTGCAGCAGAGCCACTAATTGGATATAGACCAGCAATGCCAGTGGTTTTTTGTGGTCTTTATCCTACAGATGCGGACAAGTATCCTGATTTAAAAGATGCACTAGAAAAACTACAACTAAATGACAGCTCGATTCATTATGAACCTGAAAGTTCAAGTGCATTGGGTTTTGGTTTTAGATGTGGTTTCTTAGGTTTGCTTCACATGGAAGTTGCACAAGAAAGACTTGAAAGAGAATACAACTTAAATTTAATTACAACTGCTCCAAGTGTTGTATATAAAGTTACTGAGACTGGTGGAAAAATAATTGAAATAGATAATCCTGCTTTACTGGGTGATCCAGCCTGTAGAGAAAAAATTGAAGAACCTTATGTTTTACTTCATATTTTTCTTCCAGGTGGTTTTGTTGGGCAAATCATGGAGCTTTGCCAAAGTCGGAGAGGAATATTTAAAGATATGAAATATCTTGATTCAAAAAGAGTTCAATTAAGTTATGAGATTCCTCTTGCAGAAATTATTACTGACTTTTTTGACAATTTAAAATCCAGATCAAAAGGATATGCAAGCATGGATTATGATTTGATTGGATATAGGGAATCTAAATTAGTAAAACTTGATATTTTAATTGCTGGTGAGATTGTTGATGCTTTATCTATAATTGTTCATGTGGATAAAGCATATTATTATGGCAGACAATTAGCAGAAAAATTAAGAAAGTTAATACCAAGACAATTGTTTGAAGTTCCAATTCAAGCAGCAATTGGTGGAAAAATTATTGCACGTGAAACAGTAAGTGCTATGAGAAAAAATGTTTTAGCAAAATGTTACGGTGGAGATGTAACAAGAAAAAAGAAATTACTTGAAAAACAAAAAGAAGGTAAAAAAAGAATGAAAAATGTAGGCAAGGTTGAAATTCCACAAGAAGCATTTATGGCAGTACTTAAGCTAGAGAGTGAATAAAAAAGTGAAAGAAAATTTTTTAAGGATTTTAGTTATACTTTTTTTGTTTTTTATTACTTTATATTTTTATAAACTAGGAAGCATTGGGTTAATTGATGTAGATGAACCTAGATATGCTGAAACAGGAAGAGAAATGCTAGAGTCAGGGAATTATATAGTTCCATATTTTAACTATGAAGTGCGTTATGATAAACCAATATTTTTTTACTGGCTTGAAGTACTTTCAATGAAGCTCTTTGGCATTAATGAATTTAGTGCTAGACTTCCTTCAGTTTTTATGGCTTTACTAACAGTTGGCATGTTAATTTATTTTTTAAAGACTTTTTTTTCGCTAACTACTGCTTTGTTAGCTGCTTTAATCTTAATGTCATGTTTTGAGTATTCTGCCTTATCAAGATTTTCAATTACAGATATGACATTAGCAAGTTTAATATCTTCATCTATTTTTTCTTTTTTCTTAGGTTACAGTCAAATCATTAACTCACATAGATTTTTTAAATTTCAAATTCGAGAATTCAGCTTTTGGTATATATTAGGTTTTATTTTTCTTGCTCTTGCTGTACTGACAAAAGGTCCTGTTGCTATTTTAATTGTTGGTTTAATATTAATTCCTTTTTTTTGGTGGATTAGAAAGCTGGAATACTTTTTTAAAAACCCTTCTTTTTGGATTGGTTTTGTTTTGTTTTTAGTCTTGGTTTTTCCTTGGTATATTGCTGTTCATGTTTATACTAGTGGCGAGTTTACAAAAATTTTTTTTGGTCAACACAACTTTAATAGATATACTTCAATTGTTTCTGGACACAAAGGATCTATTTTTTATTTTGTGCCAGTTGTTTTGCTTGGGGCTTTGCCATGGACATTTTTTTTATTTCAAAGCGTTAATTCAATAATAAAAAAAGGATTAAAAAGTTTACTTTCTTCTATAAAAGATCAAGTACCTTGGTTTTGTTTATGGTGGTTTATAATAGTGTTTTTATTTTTTAGTTTTAGCAGAACAAAACTTCTTACTTATGTTTTACCTTTATTTCCTGCTTTAAGTGTAATCATTGCATTTTGGTTTGATGAGATTTTAGTAAAAAAAATAAGCAGTAAAGGACTTATGTTTGGTCTTGGTATTTTCTTTTTATTTTGCCTAGTAATTTTTTATATTTGTTTGTTTAAGCTAGATATCTTGCTGCCAAGAGAAATAAAAGACTTAAAATTAGATTTTCAAATAATATTTTTTGCATTTCTTTTACTAGTAGGAGTAAGCATGGCATGGGCTAGCAGTAATAAAGATGTAAGGGGAACTATTGTTATTTTAATGTCAACAATGTTTTTATTATACTTTGGTCTAATTACTTTTTTATTGCCTAAGACAGATAAACATTCCCAGCTTTTACTTAGAAGCTTTGCAAAATCAATTCCAAAAGATGTTGAAATAGCTACTTACGAGATAGTTAAACCAAGTCTAATTTTTTATGCAGGAAGACACATAAATAAATTTAATTCAATTGAAAAAATCCAGGAAAAACTAAACGAAGAAAACAAATTTGCTTTTGTAGCCAAGAAAAAATTATTAGAAGGAGTTACCTTAAATAATTCTTATTTGTGGGGCAGTGATAGCAGATATGTGTTTTATACGAATTATCCTGTAAAAGATATATGATAAGTGCTAATCTTAAGGCATGTTATCATATTACTAGAATGATGAAAAACGTTATTTTATAATAT
The DNA here is from genome assembly GCA_016193285.1 of Candidatus Melainabacteria bacterium. Taxonomy (NCBI): domain Bacteria; kingdom Bacillati; phylum Candidatus Melainabacteria; species Candidatus Melainabacteria bacterium. The sequence goes on along the minus strand of JACPSL010000032.1, from coordinate 8,967 downwards.
GGTAGCACTAGATAAATATATCAAAATGATAAGAGCAAAAGGTAAAAGCTACTTTACTAGAGAGCAAGCTCTAAAAGATTTACAAATAAAAAGTGATTCTCTTAATGCCAGAATATACCGTTTAAAACAAAAAGGTGAAATCATAAGTCCATCTGAAAATCTTTATGTAATAGTGCCACCAGAATACAGGGATTTTGGGTGTATGCCACAAGAAGAATTAGTACCCATTCTTATGAGGTATAAGAAAGTAGATTATTATGCAGGTCTTTTAACTGCAGCAATGTACCACGGAGCATCTCACCAGAAACCACAATTGTTTCAGGTGATGACAAATAAACAACTCAAATCTCTAAACTTTGGCAAAGTACGAATTGAATTTATTTATAAAAAATCCTTTATTAATCTTCCTACTCAAAATGTTAATGTAAAAACAGGCTACTTAAAAATATCTTCACCAGAGCTAACAGCTATGGATCTTCTCTTGTACTCCAAACGCTCTGGTGGATTGAACCATATAGCTAGCGTACTAAGTGAATTAGTAGAAGCAGTAAATCCTAAAAAATTAACTACAGTTGCTAGAATTTCTGGAGAAAAAACATGGTTGCAACGCTTAGGATATATATTAGATCATATTAATTCAGTAAATAATAAAAAGAAAAAGTTAATAATTTCTAAATTAAAAAAATTACTAAGCAGGCAGAAATTAGTGTACATGCCATTAGCTTCTGAATTACCAATCAAGGGTTGTTCAAGAAATGATAAATGGATGATTATTGAAAATACAACCATAGAAAGTGATTATGATTCCTGAAGCTTTTATAGAAGAATGGAAAGCTAATGCACCTTGGCAAACACTAGCAATGATTGAGCAAGATATGGTTATCAGTAGAGTCTTAATAGAGCTCTATAATCATCCTAAAATCAAGGGTACACTAATTTTTAGAGGTGGTACTGCACTAAATAAGCTTTATATTAACCCACCAGCTCGCTATAGTGAAGATATTGATCTCGTACAGATCAAGTCTGAGCCTATTGGTAAAACTATTGATTTCATAAGAAGTGTGCTTGACTCTTGGTTAGGAAAACCAAATCGTAAACTAACAGAAAGAAGTGCAAAGCTTATCTATAAGTTTGAATCAGTAGACAGAACTATTGCTAAGTTAAAGATAGAAATTAATACTACTGAACATTTCTATGTTCAAAAACTAAAGACTGTAAGCTTTTCTATGAACTCAGAATGGTTTAATGGTACTACTCAGATTTTTACCTATGAGCTAGAAGAACTAATAGCAACTAAATTACGAGCCCTATACCAAAGACGTAAAGGAAGAGATCTCTTCGACCTATGGTTAGTGTTAAAACAAAACCTAATAGATGCAAATAAAGTGATTTCAACATTTAAAAGGTATTGCATTCATAATAATCAAATAATTACTAGAGATTTATTTGAGCAAAACTTAATGCTGAAACGTAATCATAGAGACTTTGCTGTAGATATAAAGCCTCTACTAGCACAAGAAGTAAATTGGAATCCTGATGAAGCTTTTGAACTTATCAACAAGAAAATTATTAGTCGACTAAAGGATTAGGAAACGCTATAATATTTCTCATGCTTTTATCTGACTATCACACTCATCCACAAGGTCATAAAGATTTACCATATACTCAAGAGGTTCTTGAAGAGTGGGCTATTTATGCAGAACAATCTGGTTTAAAAGATGTTGCTTTTACTGATCATGGTCGTTATCATTTAGGAATAAATACCAGTGAGTTTTTTAAGTTTAGAGATAGGATTAAAAAAACTAAAAATATTTACTTTAAACTTGGAATAGAAATTGACAATGATCCAGAATCATCAGAAGCTGACTATTCATGGATGAAGAAAAATTATGATAAGTTAGATTTTGTTTTAGGTTCAGTACATTTTATAGATAATTGGGCTTTTGATCATCCTAGTTATAAAGAAAAATATTCTACATGGAATATTGATGATTTATATAGTAGATATTTTGATGAAATGAAAAAGCTTATTAACAAAGGCCTTTTAGACGGGCTTGCACATCTTGATTTAATTAAAATATTTGGATATAGACCAACTAAAGAAATTAAAACTTTTGTAAAAGATATTTTAAAGTTAATTAAAGAAAAGAATTTAACTATTGAAATAAGTACAGCTGGCTTGCGAAAACCAGTAAATGAACTTTATCCACAAGATAAAATAATACACATGATAAAAGAATTAAACATTCCAATTACAACTGCTTCAGATGCTCACGCTGCAAAAGATATAGGATATTCTTATAATAGGCTTTATGAGGTTCTTAAGCAGTATGGATTTAATCAGGTTGCAGTTTTTGAAAAACATGAAATGAAACCATTACAAATATAAAGTGTGAAATTTCTAATTATAAAACTTAGCAGTTTAGGAGATGTGATTCATGCCTTGCCTATTGTTAATGTGTTGAGAAAAAATTTCCCTGATGCTCAAATTGACTGGCTAGTTGGTAAAAAAGGTTTTGAGTTATTAAGTTTAATTAAAGAAATAAATAATATTTATTTGCTGAACTTTAAAAATCTTTTTTTAATTCAAAAGCAAAAATATGACTATGTAATTGATGTCCAAGGTTTGTTTAAAAGCGCCTTGTTAAGTAGGTCTAGTTTAGGTAAAAGAATTATCGGATTTAAAAATACAAGAGAGTTTGCAGATATCTTTTATGATGAAAAAATTAATGTAGGAGATTTATTTAATACAAAAAAACACATTGTTGATTTAAATCTAGAGCTTATTTCAAACATTGTGCAAATTAAAAATTTAAAAACAAATTTTTTAATTCCTAACTTTTCTACTTTAAATCAAGAGCCATGTTCTTTAATTATTTTTTCAGCATCTACATGGGAAAGCAAGCTATGGCCTATGGATTATTGGTATGAATTAATAGAAAAAAGTTACAAAGTTACAAAGTTACAAGGCTACAAGGTTTATATTTGTGCGTCTAATAGTGACTTAAAATATATTGGGAAATTAATTCAAAAATTAGATTCAAATAATATTAATTATGTAAACTTGGTAGGAAAAACAAGTATAAAAGATTTAATTTGTTTAATTCAAAAAGTAGGTTTAGTAGTTGGTTTAGATTCTTTTGGTGTACACCTTGCAAGTGCAATTAAAAATGATTATGGATATCCTGAAGTAATAGGAATTTATGGACCCACGTCAATTTATAGAACTGGACCATATGGCTTAATTAAAAATTGTTTGTATTTGTCAAAACTAGAATGTATAGCTTGTAGAAAGAAAACATGTCCTTTGGGGCATCATAAATGTATGAATGATATTTCAGTGGATATGGTTAGAGAATTAGTTTACTCCTTAGATCTTAATTGCTCCGGTAAACCATTCTCCATCCATGAGTCTTTTATAAGTGGAAAAATTTGAAATGCTTTGTCATGAAGCCAGATGGTTTCTAGCTTGTGCCCCTTTTGACCATAAAGATATTTCATGGCTAAAGTATTTGAAAAAGAATCAGAAACAAAGAGTAAATTTTTAGGAAGCTGTCCGTTTTCTAATACTAGTCCAGTCTTTGATGCAGGTGATGAATAAATGCAAGCCATAATATTTTCTGGATCTATATTTTGTGGAAGTTTAAAATACCCAGAGTATCCATTTATACCAATAAAAACTTCTCTGCCTTTTTCCCGCGAGTCTTTTTGCAAAGCTCTGATCAGCTCTTTTATTTGCAAGGAATATATAGTTGAATCAAGGCAATCTTGTGCATCTAAAAAAACATATAGTGGTGTACTTATATCCTGAGCATAAGTTTGTCCTAATCTTACAAAAAATTTATCTTTTCCATACTGACTCCAAACAAGCTTTCTTGCATCATCACCAGGTACATATTGCCTAATCTCATCAAACTCTATTTTCTTTCCACTTGATGGTCCAAAATCTATCTTTCTTAAAGTACCAAGAACTGTTCTTTCAAAATCTTCTTTGCATTCATCAGTTAAATAAACAATATGAGAAGCCGCATCAATTTTAGATACTATCCCCCGTAAAGGATTTGGCAGAGATTTTGTTCTCACTCTTCTCTCGTTTTCTGAAAAATCTAAACAAAACTTGGAAATCTCCTTAAACATTTTTTCATCGATGCTTAATTTATTTAGTAAATGTTCTCTATATTTTGGATCAAAGTAGGCATACTGACATTCTATGGCAAAAACCACAATGTCTTTTTTTATCGCTAAATATTTATCTAAGTGATGATCTTTTATATTGATTTTAGTTTCTTTATTATTTTCAATATCATAAGTATCAATTTTTATTCCCTCCTCACTATCAAGGCTATAAAAAAACACCCCTTTCTGTAAAGCCTGAGTGAATAGCTTAGTATAAGAATGGCTTTTAAATTCTTTTCTATTGCTTGAACATTTTAAGCGTAAAAAGTTTGAAGTCCTTAAATCACTCTTTCTCAAGCTCCATAATTCATACATGCCAACTAAGTGATTAACGGTGTCAGGATTATAATCAAAATAATCCAAGAGATCTTTTGCTGAGGTATGTTCAATTAAATTTTGTACCGGAAAAGCAAAGGAACAGCTTGGCTCATTGTAAATAGCACTATGGCTGCAAAGAGAATATAGATCTTTCGATGATAATTCTTTATCGGGTTGAATACCTTGTAAGCATGTTTTAATTATTTCGTCATTATGGATAAAAAGTTTCATGTTATTTAGAGCTCTATATACAAAAGCAAGTTGTTCTCGTAATAGCCTTGGATAATTTTCTACTAACTTGTTTACATTATCAAGTTTCCAGACTCCACGAATTTCACCCAATTCGGTTTCCCAAATCTCATTAAAAACCAATACTAAAGATTCTGGACTTATAACTCTAGGTAGCTCATTCCAGCTAACTATTTGTCCCCTTTCTTTTATATTACTATCATCAAATCCTGGCGGTGTTAAAAATAAACCTGCAAGTGCACCTATTTGTAGTCTTTTCATGTCTTCTAAAACTTCACTACTTGATTCGGCTTTTATTCTTAGCTCACTAACTTTTCTATTAAATTCTCTTAGTACTTTTACTTTTTGTTTTGTAGTTTTTGCCTTTTGAAATTTACCTTCAAGTTCATCTATTAAAATATCTTGCATAATTTTTGGATGATATGCTTTGTCAAAATCACAGTGAATTGTAGGATCAAAATAAGCTAATCTTCCATCTTTCTTAGAAAGCACTACCGTTGAATGTTTATAAGCACCATTAAAAGCACTTCCATCATTTGTAGTAATCATATCAGTTCCTACCCAGGCTACTTCACCATGTGCTCTCATCTGTGCTGCTACATACCATGAAAGTAAATCACAGTGCCCTACTCTAAGCTCGCTCATTATTAGTGGTAGATCATCAACATTATCTAAAATAAAATCTCCAAATCTTGGATGACAAACATATCTAAAATTTGTTAATCCTGTTTCTTTATCTTTTACTCCTAAATATGACGCTATTAAATGAATTAAATCATCTGGTGATTCTTTTATCCTTGCTCTAAGTGTTTCCGGCAGCGGTAAAACAGCCTGCCAGTATTTTTGTTCTTCTTCAGTAGGTAGAAATAGTTTCCTATCTGCTTTTAATAGTGGTGAATCATTATCTAATTGTCTAATGATGTAATTTAAATCATTTGGTCTTTTAAGCGGGGTTCTCCATACTACAGGATCATATTCAGTTGGTCTTGCTATTTTAACTTCAGAATTTACTGAAACTACTTCTGTTCCTAAAGGAGCAGGGATTATTTTAGGTGGCTCTGGATAAAATATCTTAAATAGTTTTCCACTTGTATTAGCTTGAGCTAAACTAATATAAGGACTAACTGGATATTCATCTAAATAACCAAGGTCACTTATAAAGCCAGTTGGGGAGGGTGTTCGTAAGTTAGCACATTTAAGAAGAGCTCCTGGCATTGGTGGCTCTATTTTTCCAAAAGGTTTTTGCCTAAACAGTGCATTAAAATCCATCTTAGAAATATCTACAATAGCTTTATTTGATAAGTCTGGTAGTTTTGGGGTTTGCTTTTTATCGGGATAAGTTATTTCTTCAGTTTGTGTTTTTATTTCTTCTGCTAATGCCGCAGGCAAAGTTCCATTACTGTTCTTTTCACTAACCGCAGGTTCACAAACAATCTCGCCCCTTTCATATGCTCTTATAATTGCTCTCAAACTTTTGATTGACTCTTGCAAGAGTACATGACTTACAACCTCTTGTGGCTGACTTCTCAGTTGTCGTTTAAAGTCTGCTGCTGCAAGAACAGCTTCTTCCCGGGTAATTTTGCATTTCCCAGAACTAGTTAAATACGGATTTAAGTTCACTCTCATTTTTTTTATCTACTTCTCCAATAATAGGCTAAATAAAGTTTTTTAATAAGAACCCCTTTTATTTTATATACTTCAAATATAACAGACTCAAAGACTTGACCAGTATTCATTAAAGAAATTTAAGTTTTTAACCCAGCTAATTATAAAGAAAAAATAAAGACGCTAACTACTTTTTATCTGTTTTTTTTAGCTTCATCTTTGGGGCATCATAAATGTATGAATAATATTTTGCCTGAACAGGTACATGTTAAACTTTTAGCATGATTATTTTTAATTTAATACTTGTTTTAGCTTTACTTAGTGTAATGATTATTGTCCATGAGTTTGGGCATTGGATAGTTGCAAGGTGGCTTGGTTTTCAAACTCCAATATTTGGTTTTGGATTACCTTTTGGCGGACACTTAAAACTTGGAAGCTGGAAAAATACTGAGTTTAGATTTCACTGGTTTGTCCTTGGAGGATATGTTGCAATACCTGAACTAGGGGATGAGACAAGTGAAGACCTCTTAAAAGAAATTCCAAATTTAAAACCAATGAAATCCTTTCCAGTCTGGAAAAGAGCTTGTGTTGCAAGTGCTGGTGTAGTTTTTAATATTTTATTTGCATTTCTTGTTTGTTTGACAATGGTAGCTACTATTGGACCACCTACAAAAGATAGAAATGTAGTTATAACAAACCTTTTAGACTCACCTTCCGAGACAAAGTCTTATGGCATTGAACCAAATCTAATTGCAAAAAATGCAGGATTAAAATCTGGGGATGTAATTTTAAAGGTAAATCATTTAAAGGCAAAAGAACCCTTACAAGTAGTAAGTATTGTTAAAGCAAATGCCCTGAAAGAAATTGTGTTAAAAATTCAAAGAACAAAAATTATAAATAATAAGAAACAAGACGAGATATTAAATGTAAAACTAATACCAAATAAAGACGGGAAGATTGGTGTTGGACTTGGTTTGCTTCAAAATACAGAATATGACAAGCCTTCAAGAAATCCATTTACATGGACTCTTCAGGCATTTGAAGTTTTAGTTGACTGGACAGTTACTATGCTTCTTGGGCTTGGTTTACTGATAATGAATCTTCTTGGTATTTCACTTGCAGGCATGCCAAAAATCGGAACAGATGATTTACATGGGATTGTTGCAATTGTTTCAGTTTTTGCACAAGCTATAACTGTTGATTTTAGGGAAGTTTATAGATGGACTGCATTAATTAGTGTTAACTTAGCTATTATAAATCTTTTACCAATTCCAGCACTTGATGGTGGGCATCTTTTATTTATGTTTATTGAAAAAATTAGAGGAAAGAGATTAGCAGAATCAATTCAGCAAAGAGCAATTCAAACTGGTTTTTTTCTTTTAATATTGCTTATGTTTTTTGTATTGTTTAATGATATAAAAGGTTTAATTTCTGGTAAGTTTAATTTATCTAAGGAGCAGAGTATAAATGACAAAAAAGATTGATGTCCAGATTATTATTGGCAGCAAATCAGATGAACTAAAAGTAAAAGCTGCACTTGAAACTTTAAGGGAGTTTGATGTTGAGTATGATTTTAAGGTTGCAAGTGCGCATAGATCTCCTTTATATGCAGAAGAGATTATTGATAGTGCAATTAATCGAGGTGTAAAAGTTTTTATAACTGGTGCAGGAATGGCTAACCATCTTTCTGGAGCTGTTGCAGCAAGAACAACATTACCAGTTATTGGAATCCCATTTAGTGGAGGTGTATCTGGTGGAATGGATTCACTTCTTTCAACTGTTCAAATGCCAGGCGGTATTCCAGTAGCAACAGTAGCTATTGATGGAGCAAAAAACGCAGCAATTTTGGCGTTAGAAATTCTTTCAATTGAAAACAAAGAACTTCAGAAACAACTCTTGGAATACAGGCATCGTGAAGCAGAAAGAATTAAAACCATTTAACCATGAGTATTGGATATTAAAGGCACTGAGAGAGCTCCGATCTCCGACCTCAGAAGTTCCCATCTGTGCCTTAATTGTAAGAGACAACAATTTAATTTCAAAAGCAATTAATCAAACTGAGGCTTTATCAGATGCAAGTGCTCATGCAGAAATAATTGCTATTAGAGAGGCTTCTGAAATTTTAAAAAACTGGAGATTAACAAATTGTACTTTATATACCACTCTTGAGCCATGTAGTATGTGTGCAGGTGCAATTTTAAACTCAAGAATATCAAAAATAGTTTTTAGTGCTTATGATTTAAATAGTGGAGCTTGTGGATCAGTTATTAATTTATTTTATGAATTAGGAAAGCAAAAACAAATTGAAATAATTGGCGGGATTTTAGAAAATGAAGCAAGTAAGATTTTAAAAGAATTTTTTAAGAAGTTTCGAAACTCATCAACATAAAAAAAATTTAATCAATGCTGCTTTTAAAAGGGGAGATCTTACGCAGTTGACATAGCAAGATGATTTCTTACTAAGTCTCTAACGATATTCCATTTTTGTTGATACCAAGTAATGCCATCTTTAAACCTCCTTAATTCAAGTCTAATAAAAGCAACAAATGCACAAAATATGTGATTAATTTGTGCCTGAGCTTTTCTCATATAGCAGCGTTCCAATCCACATGCTTGTTT